>JALUTL010000022.1 GCA_027016475.1 Candidatus Heimdallarchaeota archaeon | reverse complement strand
TTCTTGCACCAACGGGTTCTGGGAAAACCTTTGCAGCGTTTTTAGGGATTTTGGATGAGTTGTTGAAATATCATAAGTTAGCCAAACTTGAAGACAGAGTTTATGCGCTGTACATTTCACCTCTGAAAGCATTAAACAATGACATCGCCAAAAATCTACAGGAACCGCTGGAAAATATTGCAAAACATATGGGAGAAAATCCTATACGTGTAGCGGTTCGTACAGGAGATACAACCAATTATGAAAAATCAAAAATGTTGAAGTTGCCGCCCCATATACTGATAACCACACCAGAATCTTTTGCATTAATCCTTGCTTCGAAAAGATTTAGAGACCACCTAAAAAAAATTGAATGGGTTATATCCGATGAAATCCATTCAATTGCCGACAATAAACGTGGGACATTTTTGTCACTATGTTTGGAATGGTTGGGGGCGATTTCTGAACAAATCCCATCCCGCATTGCAATGTCTGCTACTGTGAATCCCATTCCCCTCATTGGAGAATTCATGATGGGGAATCATGAAAAAAGAAAACAGCTAAATGTTGTTCAATTGGATGCGTCAAAAACAGTTGTCATTGATCTAGTTGTGCCATCACTTGATCTGGAAATAGCAAGATTCGAGAAAACAGAAAAAAAACTATTGGACATCATTGTAAAGCTGATCGAAAGCCAAAGAACCACAATTGTTTTTGCCAATACCAGAAATTGGGCAGAAAGGCTTGCTACAAGGATTTTGGAAATTAGCGAAGGTCGTCTTGATGGGAAAATTGGAGTTCATCATGGGTCAATGGACAAAAAAATCAGGTTAGAAGTTGAGAACAAGCTAAAGCAAGGTGATCTCAAAGCAGTTATTACATCCAGTTCATTGGAATTGGGCATTGACATAGGCTCCATAGATTTGGCAATTCAGTGGGATTCTCCTAAAGGAGTTTCTACTGCTCTGCAAAGAATTGGAAGATCAGGACATGGATTGGGGCAAACGTCCAAAGGAAAGCTTTTGGCAAGCTCCATAGAAGATCTGTTGGAGCTTGTTTCTATCAAGAATCTTGCAGAAGAAGGAAAGGTTGATTCAATAGTTATACCTAAATCACCATTGGATGTCCTAGCTCAGTTTTTGATTGGGCTTTCAACACTGAAGCCATGGCATACAAAAGATGCATGGAAATTGGTTACACAAAGTTTTCCTTTCAAAGATTTGTCTTATGAAAAATTTTTGTCGCTTCTCGAAGTTTTGGATACACCAACGGAACATGAGGACAAATGGAAATATGGGAGGATCTGGTTTGATAAGGAACAAGAGAGGTTTGGTGCAAAAAGGAATAGCAGACAAGTGTTTATGATGAATGTCGGCATGATTCCAGATATTGCCAATGTCCATGTGGTTCTAGAAACAACTCGTGAAAAAATTGGAACTGTTTCAGAGCGGTTCGTAGAGAATTTGAAAGCAGGAGACATATTCGTTTTAGGAGGAGACCTTTATCAATTCCTAAGGGTTGTTGGAAACAAAATAGTTGTAAGAAAATCCAGCGGAACTCGTCCGACAATTCCTTCATGGGCAGGGGAAGGAATAAGTCGAACAAGTTTAGTTGCAGACAATCTAGGAAGTCTGCTTGACACAATTTCAGGCATGTTGGAAACAGGGAAATACAATGAAGGACTCCAAAGGATAGCTGCGATTTCAAACAACGATGCTGCAACGGTTTTAATGAAATTTTTGAAACGTCAGCATCAGACAACGGGAATACCAACTAGCAGACGGCTAATTGTGGAGCAATATGTTGATTCAAGCGGGGTTGTTTCATTGCTTGTTTTGAGCATTTTCGGGTTGAAAGTTAATCTTCCATTGGCTCATGCTCTGGCAACTTCGCTGTCAAATAAATTTTCAATTAATGTTGGAATTTCAGCAACTGACAATGGATTTGCATTGATTCTACCTTCGGGTACTGAGATAGAGCAGAAAAATCTCTTCAATTTGATAGAAACAGAAGAAGAGTTCTTGGAAAACCTTCGAAAGTCAGTTAGAAGCACAGAGCTTTTCAAAGTAAGATTCAGGCATGCGGCTGTTAGAAGCCTGATTGTTCTTCGACGCTCAACAAGATTTTCTTTGACACCAGATCAGCAACAAAGAGCTGCTCAAAGTCTATTGAAATACATTGAGGATGACTTTCCCATTATCCAAGAAGCAGAGCGTGAAATATTCTATGACAACTATGATTTGGACAAGGCATTACAGGTCTATTTCGACACAAGAAAAGGAAAAATTGATGTGTTATTTGCAATTGGAAAGCCACCCAGTCCATTGACACATGAAATTCTCATATCATCGACTACCGATGTTGTGTTAATGCAAAATCGTCGGGAATTGTTGTTGACGCTTCACAAACAGGTCGTCGAAAGATTGTTGAATGAAGGAGAAGATGCCGATTCTTTATTTGAGATACAAACAGTAACAGAGTATTTTGCAAGCAAATATTTGAACAAGAGCCTTCCTATTGCACAACGATTAATATCATTTACAGAAAGCCTTGAGATCGGTTGCAAACTAGCAGAATGGAAAGAGAAAGCATCAGAAATATTCAATTTTGATAAGGTAAAGCCCATTGACACTTCCAATTTAATTGTTATTAAGGACAGAGTGTTTACTGAAAGACAAGCCATCTGTTTCCTTGCTTTAGACAAGAGAAAAAGACGAGATTTGAAAACAGCTACAGATATTTATGGAAATCCAATATCGAATGGAAAAATCAACGAATTGATTGAAAAATCACAATACTTCTCTTCTGATTCCGCCATATCAACACTCATCATTATATTGCTTTCTGCAAAAGGGCCTTTGACATTAAATGAGTTGGCCAGAATAAGTCATCTGGATGAAGCCAGAATTAGCCCAATGTTGAATCAAATGGTTAAACATCAAGAGATCTATACGGGCAAGCTAATAGATAATGAACAGCGGTTCATTACAAAGGAAGACAGGAACAACATTAGAAAGCAAAAGACCCAAGAGCTTGTTTTTGATGAAGATATTTTTGAGTTCAGATATAAGAAAGTTGGACTGGAAAGACCAAAACGTTCCATTGAAACACCAGAAGAAGCATTAAATCAATCCGGCCCTCTGCCTGACCTGCTTTCGTTTGTCATACGGCAGAATAATTTTACAATTGGTGCTGTTTACAATGCATTAGCTCAACAAAGAATCTATTTTGGCAGATATTGGGGAAACAGGTCGGTTTTTGTAATCAATAGCCATTTACAGTTAATTCGTGCAGCTCAACCGAAACAAGAGCATGGGTTAACGGAGATGGAAACGAAAGTTTTTGAAATTATTGCTGAAAATGAAGGAATTTCAATTGAGAAGCTGCAAAATGCAATAGGATTGGAAAGATCAGAACTCAGGTCAATATTAGACATTTTGGAAACAAAATATCTCATTGGCAAGGTAGGAGATGAAATATTTGATCAATTCAGTCACAATTACCATTATGTTGCACTTCCAAAAGCAGAAATTGTGGAAAAAACAAAATTTGAGTCCCAAGTTCTTTTGATCAAACAGGTACTGCAGTGGTATGGATTTTTAGACATGGATGAGCTAATTAACCTAACTCGACTACCTTATGAGACAATTGAAAAATCAATTTCAAATCTTTTGGAAACCAGTGAAATCGTCCAAATTGAAAGTCAAGGAATCATCCACTATGGACTGTCAAGTGACTATGACAGAGTGAGAATGAGGGTTAGTCATGATCAAATAGAACAAACGGCAACCATTGTTTCTTGGAATGATCCAGCATTCCTTTTCAAAGGAGGATTATATCAACATAGGGTACATCCTCGCCAAGGGTCGTTGGCCATTTTTGCGAACAAAAAACCAATTGGGGAAATAAGATTTGTTCATCGAAGCAAAGATCATTTCCAGATCCTATCCATTCAACTTCAAAGAATTTACCTCTATGACTTGTATTTTTTGGAATCCTTGGCAAAAGAGCTGAAACGAATTGTAAAGCTTGCATTCGGAGCACTAGTCGTCACGATTGAAGAAGTGAACGGATTGGCATTGAACCATGACAGTATCCGAACCTTTTCCTCAGTTTTCACAAGATCGGGCTTTCAATTAAATGTGGATTACTTAATTTCAGAACGGCAAATTGGAATTTCATTTGATCATTTGGATCTGTTTCAGCTCAAATTTTTCGCTCATCTTGGAAAACGAATTGCACCGGATCCAATTGATAGATTTATTGAGACGTTTGGAATGTTTGAGGTAGAGTTATTTGCCAATCATTTTGAAAAAACATATAATGATGCCCTCAATCTTCTTTCTCAATTGGTAAATAACAAAAAGCTAGCTCAAAACGGCCACCAATTTGTTGATATCACATATTCGGATACAGATTACAAAAGAGCAATTATATCACAGTTGAGAAAGAATGTTGTTCTATCTTTGTCGGATATTCAGGCCTATTTCGAAAACAAGAGTCAAGCATTGTCAGCATTGGCTGATCTCATAAATGACGGGATGGTAAGCTTTGTTCTTGATAACAGACAGACTGTTTACTACTATTGCATCTTTGATGGCTCATTAATTCAAGACATTAATCGCTCTAGACTGCTTCCCTCATGGTATATTTTTGAACAGATTCCAGAGAGTTTGCATGACGCCTTGAAGGACACAGAGATCTATGTCCCATATATGAACGGATTAATATTGCATCAGGGCAAACCAATTTGTGTATTTAAGGGCAAAGAGCAGACAGATACGTTTGTTTTTGAGGATGTGAGATTTGATATTGAAACACCAGCTTCATTATTGGAAGAAATGTTTCAACAGTTAGAATCCTTTGTTTTTTCCAAAGGTTTACTTTACATGAAGATGGAAAAAATAAATGGATTTGTTCCTACTTATTGGCAAGGCAAGCAATAAAATGGGAAAGTAATTCGCAGAAGCAGTATGTTTTTCAATTCCGAAAAGCAATCCAAGTTTGAAAGTTGAAAATTCTCCATGATGATTTAATTAAGGCGAGATTTTTTCATCATTTGAATCATGTTCGAGCCAACTCACATGCTCCTATGGATGCAATTTGGTGGACAGGAACTCCCTATACACTGATGAACTACTTCAAAATGTCAAAATGGCAGACCACAAAAATGTTTCAGGACATATATGAAGTAAGTATCAACAAAAGCACAAGATATATTGGTAAAAGCATTTTGCAATTGCTCTGGCCGCTTCGAATAAATAGCGACAATGAAAGTCTTTATGACCAAAATCCTGTTTGGAAATTGGTTTGTGATCAAGGCCCAATTTCAATCCAAGATTTAAAACAAAGCGGATTGAAAATGCGTGAAATCACAAAAGAACTTTCTCTGTTAGCAAATGATTGGCTGGTTGTTGTCCAAGTCAGAGGAAAAGAAAAAACAGTATGTCCATATTTCAGTTGGGAAGGAATTTTACAGAAAGGGGAAAAGCAGGATCATATTCGTCATGTAATGTCCCAACTTTTTAGATCGTTTGGATTTCTTACTTTAGATGAAATAAGATATTTTTTGGGAGACAAATCAAACAATTTCCAACAGACACTTGTTGAAATGATGCGTGAAAATAGAGTTTCGAGAGACGTGAAACTTATGGATGCTCGGCTTGAATTTTTCCGGTGGTCAGAAGCAGACCTTGAATCCGAACATATTGACGATTGCGAATATTTCGTTGCTAATACCTCAGACCCCCTTGTTGAACTCCTTTTGCTCGAAAGGATTAAACTGAAGAGTCCATATTATGTAATAATGGAAAATGGAATTCCGAAAGCCCAATTTAGAATTAAGCAGAAAAAAAAAGAAATAGAAGTAACAGATTTTAGAAGAATAGATCGAAAAAATACGTTTGATCCCAATACCTTGAATCGGCTGAATGAATGGTGCATAGAACATGGGTTCAAGTTGGTTGTTGATTATAGAGACAGCCTGTTGGGAAAGGCCTCAATTAATGCCATAAACTTGTTGTTGAAAAGGCAATATGAATGGAGTGGGGATTCATTGATTTTAAGCAGGCATGGAAAAGCTAAACCAAGAGCAAAGTTCGAAATGGATTACACAAATGGAATCCAATGGTTGTTGGGGCATCATTTTTCCGGCATAAAAAATGCATTAGAAGCACTTGAAGTGACGTTACAGGCAAACACACCAATGTCATTGTTCATACGTGCAGGGCACAAATGGAATGAAATTGATCCAACAAAGGCGTGCATGATATTTGGTGCAAATCAAAGATTTGGGCTGATTTCTTTGAAGAACTTAAGCAATTTTGTAGCTTCATACAACAAACAGATCGAATTGTCAATTATGGACAAGCAAATTCTTCAAACAATTGAGAAAAATCCAGGAATTTCGACATATGATATCATGGACAACCTTAATCTAAGTCTTACAAAACTGCTTCAGAGGATTTTGTACTTGGAAAGAAACCACAGAATATTAAGAGAAGGGATTTTTAATTTAAAACCTGAAAATGCTACATGGGTTCCTATGTCTGAGAAAATTGAGGACAGACTGCCTACACAAGCTGAAGCATCGGAAAATCTTTTGATACAGCTTTTGTCACATCAATTACCATTGAGTACAATTCAGATTTCAAGATATTTTGGATGGACATTTCAATTCATAGAAATGTTGCTAGAAAATTTAATGAAAAAGTCAATTGTTGAAAAAGGGCACTTTATTGATTTTGGATACACAGAATACCAATACAAGCTTATTTCAGCAGATTACGATAAAAATGTCAACACAGAAAGAGAAGTGTACTTTGCTCCTTTTTCAGATCCATTGGGTATTCTATATCTTCCACAACTCATAGAGAACAATCCTATACTTCGTCCCAATAATTTGAGAGAGTTTGAACAGGGAGAGTTGATTTTTGTGGGAGGCAATTTAATCGGCTATCTGACACGAAGGACTACAAACTTTCTATCCAATTCAGGCGAATTGGTTGAATTTATTACAGATTTCCGATTGCTCCCAGAGTGGATATCTGACACAATTATTTTCAAAATATTTGATGCCCACTACACACTCCATTCGCAGATGCAGAATGGGAAAGGAGCAATTGGAAAAGTAAACGGCAAACACATCAAGGAACTAAATCCAGATTTGATATTTCTTGCTGAAACTAGTGGATATGTCGTTGATTAATGGATAGTGCATGCTATTTTGCAGATTTTCGTTTTTTCTGTTTCTTCTGTTTTGGTTGGATATGAGTACCACTGTGTGATTTTGAAGAAACACCTTTTCTAAGCTTTGTTCTATCCAGTCCAATGCTTTTTATGTCCGAAATGCTAATTCTTCCTTGATACACCAAAACTCCAAAAACAACCGTAGCAACTAAAAGAGAGGATACAACTGCGACTGCAATGTCAAAAGTTAAGAAAAAGCCGAATTCCTGTTCAATAATAGGAGTGGCTTTTTTGATTGGAGTGAGGCCCAAAAGCCAAGCAATCATGTTCTGAAACAGCTGCAAATTGTCTTTTTGTTCAATCCATTTTGTGTTATTGTCATACATCAAATCGCTGAACATAATTGTACTGCCGATTGCCATGGTTCTTCCATCACCGAATGATTTGCCAATGAGCCAATAAAGCTTTTGGGAGACAACTGCAAGATCATATTTTTCATCCACCAAGTAGGTTGTTTCTGAAAGGTTTCCGTGAACTGTGCTGGAATATTGAGTATATACTGCATCCCTGTCTAAAATTCCAGTTCCATAATAGAGAATTTCAGATACATTGACAAATCCAGGGTCTTTGTACATGACTTCATCGCTAAGTGAATTTGATTTAAGAATAATATGAGTTTCATTCCCATCGTTTGAAAAATCATCAACGGCTACCGTAGGCTTGTCTGTTGAATCGGGGGCAGTCTGAAATGAAGCCTTGGTCTGTGAAGGAGCCTCCATAAAATCGTTCAATGGATCGGGATTGCCGGTAATATTTTCATTTGATGAATAGGGATTACCCATATACAATGTACTACCGCCTTTGTTTACGAAGTTTGTCAAAACGCGTTGCTCTGCTATGCTAACTGTGCTTCCTTTTCCAGGATTGGTAATGATGACCAAATCTGCACCTTGAAGATTTGTAGAATTGAAAGAAGAATTAAGTGGAACTATAACAATTTCAGTATTGAATCTTTCTTCCAAAACGGAAAGAGAATCAAGTGCAGTTTTCATCATTTCAGGGGTGAAATACTGCTTGTGTGATTGATCGAACACAATTACGTATTTATCGCTGACTGTCTGGCCTGTCGAAACCGGAACTAGCGGTAGAACAAGTAGCAGAAGTAGAAGCACATGACGAACTTTCATACCTTAACAAATGTCGATCAAATTGACCTCTTTTTTAATTATCGGTAGGGTTTGTGATTTTTCCCCTAATTTCGGCATATTATATTTTGTCAAGCTTTCACAAATTTATAGACAACTCGATCCTGATCAAGTTTTTGAGCAACCAATTTCATCTGCATTCCGACTTTCGGCATTGATGTTACTCCAACCAAATGTGCCAAAACACCCAAACCATTTTCCATTTGCCCAACTGCAACAATGTATGGAGCTTTGTCGGTAAATGATTCTGGTGCAAAATGGATCACAGTAAATGCCCTTAGAGTTGCCTCAGGATTTACCTCAAAAGGAACAAGATCTCGGTTGAAGCATTTACTGCATCCGTTGCGTGGAGGAAGGTATTTTGCACCACATTTAGTGCATTGGTTGCCGATTACCTTCCCCTCAAGTAGATTTTTAGCAAATTCTGAGGTAAGCGGAACTGGTTCCTCGTATGTCACATATCCAAATTTATATTCCTGTTCAGACACATTAATCCCTTCCATATATGATTACATTGACAAATTGACCAGACTGTCCAACATTATGGCTTAGTCCAATCTGTGCCCCATCAACCTGTCTTGGGCCAGCTTCTCCCAAAAGCTGTTTTCGGATTTCATAAGCTTGGGAAACCCCTGTTGCCCCAAGGGGATGTCCTTTGGATTTAAGTCCACCATCTACGTTTACAGGGATTTTTCCTCCAATATATGTCTGCTGATCCAAAGCGGCAGGGCCTCCTTCACCAAGCTCGAAGAATTCCAAATCTTCAGTTGCAATTATTTCTGCAATAGTAAAGCAGTCATGGACTTCGGCCACATCAATGTCATTTGGCCCTACACCTGCCATTTTGTAGGCTTTTTGGGCCGCGATTTTTGCACCTTTCAAGGAGGTCAAAGATTCACGGTGAGCAATCTGCATTGTATCTGAGCCAGACCCAATTCCCTTTATTTTTATGGGGGTATCAGTAAATTCTTTTGCCAAGCTTTCTCGCGTGAGTACAATTGCAGATGCACCATCCGAAATCAATGAACAGTCGTACAGATTCAGAGGGTGTGCAATAGGAACGGCATTCATTGCTTCTGACAAGGAAACCTCCTTTTGAAGATGGGCCAATGGGTTCTTTGCACCATAATGGTGTGCCTTTACGCCAACGCTTGAAAGCATTTCTTTGGTTGTCCCATATTTTTCCATATGGGCAGATGCAAACAGAGCATAGTATCCAGGGAAAGTACAACCATAAGGGGACTCCCAGCGGACATCACCAGCTCTTGCCATTAGTTCAGTAGCTCTGGCAGAGCTAACTGATGTCATCTTCTCTACGCCAAGCACCAAAACAGTATCATAGAATCCTGCCTTAATCCAACCATATGCAGCTTTGATAGCAGCAGTTCCAGTTGCACAGGCAGATTCAACTCTCAAAGTAGGCTTACCAGCCATTCCAATTTCATCTTGCATTACTGCTGCTGGTGCTCCCTGTCCAGAAAATTCCTCTCCGGCAATACCAATGACGCTTGCCTCTATATCCTCCATCCCCTTTTTGAAATCATTCAGCAGTGATTCGACTGCTTCAAAGGCAAGTTCCCTGATTCCTAGCCCTTGCCGTTTGCCAAATTTGGAATGTCCTCCGCCTACGATAACTACGTTTTCATCCATTGTATTTCACCATCATCGCCCTTTGAAGACAGGCTTGCGCTTTTCCATGAATGCAGTGATTCCTTCTCGGAGGTCTTCGGAAGCGGCAAGCTTGTCAGCGATCTCTAATTCTAGTTTATTCCCATCCTCAATACTTAAAGTTCTGCTTGCATTTAATGATTCCTTGGCGTACTTAACAGCAAGTGGGGCATTTTCACCAATCTTTGTTGCCAAAAAGGCAGCTGTCGACTGCAATTCGTCAGCAGGGACGACTTTGCTTACCAATCCAATTTCCAAGGCCTCCTCGGAAGAGATCATTGATCCTGTCAGTATCATTTCTCGTGCCTTTGACATTCCAACAAGATAGGGAAGTCTTTGGGATCCTCCCCATGCAGGAATAAGGCCTAGAGACACTTCAGGCAATCCAAGTTTAATTTCACTGGCAGCAACCCTAATGTCACAAGCCATGGCAAGCTCCAATCCACCACCAAGACAGACACCATTTATTGCAGCAATGACAGCTTTTGGAGCGGATTCAACTTTGCGAAATAGTTCTTGCCCTTTGATAGAATATTGGTGCGCCTCTTCAGGAGAGAGCTGGCTTAATGCCTTCAAATCAGCACCTGCACAAAATGCCTTGCCTTCACCAGTAATGATGATGGTACGAATTTCATCATCTGCCAAAGCTTGGTCAATTGCAGCTTCGAGGTCAGTCACAATGTCTGGTCCCAATGCATTAAGTGAGGCTGGCTTATTAAGAGTGATTTTCGCTATGTTCTGAGTTGTACTCAAAAATGTTCCTTCTTTGCTATAAATTACTGTGCTCATGAATTTACACCTTAGCTGAACGCGAAAAGTTTTATCAGAATATAATAGTTGTCTCATTGCTTATTTGAAAAATTCAATCGTTCATCCGATTTTTCGCGAACCATAATTTTTGGCAAAAGCCTTTTCCGCGTAACAAGTGATCATATTTGGGAAAAATTGATGGGATGAGTGTGAAACTACATAAAGAATACGAAACATCAGCAATTATGGATATACAAAATGTGGTAGTTATTGGAACAGGTGCCATGGGATCTGGAATTGCCTATATCACGGCAGTTGCAGGTTTCAATGTCACAGTGCTTGACAGAGAACAGAAGTTTTTGGATGCTGGAATGAACAAAATTAAGCAGGCCCTCATGCAAGGGATTGACAGGGGGAAAATGTCGCCAGCAGAGGGAGAAAAGGTGTTCAAAAGGATCAAATCAAGTCTGAATTTGTCAGAGGCAGTTGATGGAGCTCATTTGGTGATTGAGGCAGTTTTCGAAGATATGGATGTGAAGAAGCAAGTGTTTTCAGAACTTTCCAAACATGCCTCACCTGAAACCATTTTGGCATCCAATACCAGTACCCTCTCGATCACAGAGATTGCCACAGTCGTGGAAAAGCCAGAACGAGTTATTGGTTTGCACTTTTTCAATCCTCCAGCAGCCATGAAGCTAGTTGAAGTAGTTCTTGGTGAAAAAACGGATGAGAATGTCAAAGAAAAAGCAATTCAATTCGTTGAAAAACTTGGAAAAACACCCATCGTCACCAAGGATTCTCCTGGCTTCATTGTCAACCGAGTCTTGCTACCTGCACTCAATGAAGCTGCAAAGTTGCTGGATGAAGGTGTGGCTGCACCTGAGGACATAGACAAGGCCCTTGTATTGGGCGCAAACTTTCCTGTAGGGCCATTGACATTGGCTGACATGGTAGGCTTGGATGTTGCATTGGCTAGCCAAAGAACCATGGAAAGAAGTTTTGGAAGTTGCTACAAGCCAGCGGAAATTTTGGTAAAGCTGGTTGAGGAAGGAAATCTTGGAGTAAAAACAGGTAAAGGGTTCTTCCAGTATAAATAATGAAATCAAAAGGTTTATTGTTGAAGCTTCGTTTGGACAAACATGAAAAAAAGCAGTGCAACGCATGGAGTTCCATTCATTCGTCATATTGATGTTCCATCAGCAATTAAACACGGAGAACCGTTTCAAATGTCTGTACAAGCCGAGTGGCCAAATCCATTATGGCATCACGATCGAACAGAAATAGAAACTGATGAAGGAAATCAGACCATTAATATAAGCTATATTGGAAAAAGAGGGGATGGAATGGCAGTAATGATGATCAAACCCATTCAGTTCAGTATAGACATCACAATTCCAAAACCCGGGAAATGGACACTTGTAGTTAAGGGAAGGGCAGGAGATAAAAGCATCGATATCAATGTCGCCTGAATCAAATGAACAATATCATATAGTCATTTATCCAAGCATCATCAATGGTTAATCGGATCATTCCATTTGTTGATGTGTCTCTTTCCAATGAAGAAATAGAGGAAGTTCATAAAGTCCTCGAATCCAAACGTTTGATCGAAGGTGTTTATTCGAAGGAATTTGAACGTAAATTTCAAGAATATACTGGTGTAAAGCATGCCATTACCTGTGCAAACGGGACAGCCGCACTTCATTTGGCACTTGAAGCTGTTGGTCTTCAACCGGGGGATGAAGTTATTACAACACCATTTACTTTCATTGCCACCTCTAATTCCATCTTGTTTGTTGGGGCCATTCCGAAATTTGTAGATGTCGACCCAAAGACATGGAATTTGGATCCAGAACAAGTAGAAATGAACATCACTGAAAAAACAAAAGCAATAATGCCTGTACATATTTTCGGTCTACCTGCAGATATGAAGGCTTTCCGAGATATGGCGGATGACAAAGATTTGATCTTGATAGAAGATGCTGCACAAGCCCATGGTGCAAGAATTGATGGTGTACATGCAGGAAACTTTGGTGATATCGCAACGTTTTCACTCTATGCAACAAAAAACCTAATTTCAGGTGAAGGAGGAGTTGTTACAACAAACAATGAAGAACTGGCTGAAAAGGTTGAATCCCTAAAAAATCATGGAAGAACACTTGAAGGGGGATACAAGCATGTCAGAGTAGGCTTCAACTATAGAATGACCGATTTGCAAGGAGCTATCGCATCTGCCCAAATGGATAAGCTTCCGGAACTTCTCGAACGGAGATCTGCAAACGCACAATATTACAGGAAGATTATTGATGAAATTGAAGGAATTGATTACCAGCATATTCCTAACGGTTTTACGCATGCAGACTATATTTTTGCAATCGATACAAGAGAAGCAAAGGTCAAACCGAATGAGGCCGTGCAACAGTTCAAAGACAATGGAGTAATGGCCCGTCCCATCTATTCAACACTCAGTTACCAGCAGGAAAATTTCAAAAACATTCATGAATGGAGATGGTCAAAATGTGTACCTTATCCAGATTATACAAAAGTTCACTGCCCAATTTCGGAAGCGATTGGTCCAAATCATTTTGAGATACCTGTTGTTCCCTCTCTTTCAATCGAAGAACGAGAAAAAGTCGCGGAAACAATACAAAAAGTATTTGGGTAACAGACCGACTGAATGGTTGTGGAAAAGCTAAAAATTGGGGTGATTATCAACCCGGTTGCTGGTATGGGAGCGAAGTTAGCATGGAAAGGAACTGATAATATAGAGCAGGCGTGGGAATTAATTGAGAATGATCATCCAAGTGAATCATATGCAATTGCAAAAAGGGCCTTTAAAAACCTACAAGATGACAGGAAGTATGAAATTTTGTTAACAGCATCAATTGATGGACTGAAAGGGAAAATCGTTTATGAAATGCCTCACAGAAGCACACCAGCAGATACAGCAAAAGCAACGGAAGCCCTTGTGAAAAATGAAATAGATCTTATCGTTTTTGTAGGAGGAGATGGAACAGCTGCTGATGTAGCCAAAGTTGCATTTCCAAATAAAATTCCAATTTTAGGTGTGCCTTCCGGAGTCAAAATTTTTTCTGGTGTTTTTCTTCATCGTCCAGAAGACTTGATAGTTGCGTTGAACCATTGGAATGGAAAAACAAAATTAGTTGATGTTGAAGACTTGGATGAAGAATCCTATAGAAAGGGGACAATTAAGGCGAAACAGGTATATGCAACATATGTACCGCTAATTGAACAAGTGCAGCTTAGCAAATCATCTTTTTGGGATGAAAATGATACTGAAATACTCGTATCTATTGCTGAACGAATTAAGGAAGAAAAATGGCTGACAGGAACGATTGTGGTGGGGAGTGGAACCACACTGTATGAAATTTTCAGAAATCTGGGATTGGAAAAATCACTATTGGGAGTTGACATCTATGAAGATGGTAAAATGATAAAGTCGGATGCAACTTATCATGAGCTGGAGACCATCAATGCCAATGAAATATGGATCACGCCAATAGGGAGACAAGGACATTTGTTCGGAAGAGGAAATCGCCAAATTCCACCCCAATTAATTCGGAAAGTAGGGAAGCAAGGACTTAGAATATTTGCAACCCCTACGAAAATGGCAAACACACCATTGCTTTTCTTTGATACAGGAGATCCATCATTGGATCAAGAATTGAGGGGATACTACAAAGTAATCATCGGCTTTCATGAATCGGTGATTAAGAAGGCAATGTGATCATTTTTTCATTTTTTCGCTCAACACAGGGGCTTTGGCAAGTGAAAGTTCATCCAATCTTCCCGATGAAGTGGTCAATGGATGCTGTTGCAGAAGATCTGGATTACTATAAGCGTGATCGGAAATTGTCTTTAGAACTTCATAAATTTGATTCAGGTTTTGCAATGTTTCAGATTCTGTTGGTTCAATCATCAGGGCTTCCTTGACAATCAAAGGGAAGTAAACGGTGGGGGCATGAATTCCGTAATCAAGCATTGCCTTTGCCACGTCATTTGCAGATACTTTAATCTCATTAAGCAGTGGAAGAACTGAAGCAACAAACTCATGTTTCCGTGGAATTCCCTTGGCTCTTGGAACTATGAATCCTTTGATTTCTTCAACTTTTTTCATCAAGTAATTAGCATTGAGCACTGCAATTTCACATGCCTTTCTGAGACCTTCTCCTCCATTTCTGTAGATATAAGCCAATGCCCGCAGAATAATGCCGAAATTCCCGTTGTATGCATGAACTCGGCCAATCGATGTTTTTTCGTGACCATAATCCCAGTAATAACGGTTATTTTTCGAATCATACGCTGCAAGAGGAATAGGGAGAAACTTGGCAAGTTTTTCTACCACTCCGACGGGGCCGGAGCCGGGACCGCCGCCTCCATGTGGGCCTGTAAATGTTTTATGAAGGTTCATGTGCATGATATCAAATCCCATATCCACTGGGCGGATAACGCCGACAATCCCATTGTAGTTTGCACCATCCAAGTAAGTCAACCCACCTATTTCATGAATTTTTTGGTTGATCTGTTCAATATGTGGTTCGAAGATGCCCAATGTATTTGGATTAGTGATCATTAAACCAGCAACGGTTTCATCTAATGCTGCTTCAAAGGCCTCCATATCAACAATCCCATTTTCATCAGATGGAAGCTCAACAATCTTGAAGCCAGCCATTGCAGCACTGGCAGGGTTTGTTCCATGGGCTGAATCGGGAATGAGAATCGTATTTCGTTTGGTGTCACCATTTGCCAAATGATATGCCCTCATTAAAAGAGTACCAACAAACTCGCCAGAAGCGCCTGCGGGAGGTTGAAGAGTTACAGCGGAAAATCCGGTCAGCATCTTCAAAGCTTCCTGTGCTCGATAGTAGATTTCAATAACGCCTTGTGAAATGCTTTCGGGTGATTCAGGATGAATGGTTGCGAACCCATCAAATCGGGCAATCCGTTCATTGATTTTTGGGTTGTATTTCATTGTACAAGACCCTAACGGATACGGCCCAATGTCTACACTGTGTATCATTTGGGACAAACGAACGACGTGACGAACCAATTCCAGTTCAGAAACTTCAGGAAGATTTGGAGGAATCTTTCGTTTCCAATTAGGAGGAAGGTCCACTTGTGGTAAATCAAGTTTTTCTGGAATATAGGCCCGTCTTCCAGTGCCACCCAAATCTGTGATTAACGGTTCGTTCCATTTCGCCTGTATTCTCTTTTTCATTTATTCATCACCTCATCAATGACATTGACAAAATGATCCAAGTCAGCCCGTTGATGGATATCAGAAACAGAAATCAAACGGGCACATCCATCATCAATGTCTAGTGGGATTCCAGGAACAACACCTTTTTCGATGCACAACTGTTCCAACTCATTATGGGTAATATTGTCGAACTTTGCGACAAATTCAGCGAAAAATGGTGAATACATGGGGGCCGTAACACCTTTGATCTCGTTTAGTTTGTTTGCGAGATAATAGGCTCGATCCATTAACCCCTGTGCCAACTCTTGTATTCCACGTGATCCCAATCCTGCCAGATAAATCCCTGCATTAACAGCCATCAATGTTTGGTTGGTGCAGATATTGCTTGTTGCCTTCTGTCTCCTGATATGCTGTTCACGCGTGGAAAGGGTAATGCAATAGCCCGGATTATCAGAGTTCAGTTCAGTTGTTTTTCCAACCAGTCTTCCGGGAAAATTCTGTATCCATTTTCGATTAAACTTGGTTGCGAGCACGCCTAACAACGGTCCGCCTGCACTGATGGCATTTCCCAAGATTTGACCTTCACCAATTACAAAGTCAGCATTGTATTCAGATGGAGGTCGAAGAATACCCAATGATATAAGATCAACACCAACAGTTACCAAAATACCATGTTCATGAGCAAGGGAAACAATTTCATCTACATGCGAACTTAGGACACCATGATATGTAGGTGCTTCAAAATATATTCCAGCGATATCCTGATCTGATTTGTCTTTTGCGCCGTATTCCGTGATGAGTTGTCTTATGGCATCAATATCATAATCGCCTTGTGCATGAATCTCTTCAATTTTTATTCCAGCAGGCTCGGTATATGCATGTAAAACATCCAATCGCCGAGGGGAAATAGGATGGACAACAACAACCGTTGATTTTCGGGTGATTCGACACATCATTCGTGCACTTTCACCCAAGGCTGTACCCCAATCATACAGGGAAGCACTAACTACTTCCATACCTGTCAATTCTGCAATCATGCTTTCATATTCATACACCATTTGAAGCATACCTTGTGCCACTTCAGGCTGGTATGATGTATAGGCGGTATAAATTTCACCCCTTCGCATGAGTTCCTCCAAAAAGGCAGGAATGTAGACAGGCCTGACTCCACCTCCCAAAAATGGCACTACTTCCTCAAAAGTCTTGTTTTTTTTGGCAATTTTACGAAATAGACGATCGAGTTCAGATTCAGTAAATGGTCCAGGGATTTGGATAGGCTCCTTAAGTAACAAATGAGAAGGGACATCGGAAAACAGATCCATTGTAGATGTCAATCCCAACTCTTTGAGCATTTGCTGCTCTTCCTCAGGACTGATACCCAAATAAGATTGGTAGGGACGTTCTGTTATGGTGGATTTCATTCCACCTGTGTCTGATTGCATCACAGTTGAGAGTCTTATGGGTTTTTTATGAAAATATCCATTTCACTCAATTCATTTTCCAAATACAAAGAAAATTCAAAGAAACAAACCATTATGCCTCTTCCAATTCTTTTTTGACAACTTCTGCATATTCTTCAGGAGTTATCAATGCACTTCGATCTGAGCTCAAGGCTTCAACTTTTGCCAACCAACCTTTTTCATAGGGGCTTTGATTAATTAGTTCCGGCATGTCTTCCAATTCTGTGTTCACTTCAAGAAGTTTGAGATCAAATGGTGCATATATGTCTCCAGACGCTTTCAACGCTTCGACAACCAATATCACTTCTTCAGCCTTAAACTCTTCCCCAACATCTTCAAACTGTACATATGTGATTTCATGCAACATTTTCTGTGCATAGTCTGAAATACCCATAAGGTACTTGTTGTCACCAAGATCCTTCACCCACTCATGAGTTTTAAGATACATACGATCTGTGGCAATTTCATAGTCCTCAACTTGAATTGTTTCTACCATAAGTCTGAAATGCGGGGAGCATTCAAAAACGTTTTTTTGAAATGTCATTCATTTAATTCAATCTTTTGGGAATTTTCAGGGTGAGGAAGCGTAATTGAGGACACAAAAAAAAAAATTGCCAAATAAAGCACAACCAATA
>JALUTL010000021.1 GCA_027016475.1 Candidatus Heimdallarchaeota archaeon | reverse complement strand
GGCCTCAATTTCCTTAACGTTTACGTCGATTTCACGAAGAATTTCATCCAGATCCTTAGCTTTGTCATCAAATGAGTAGTCGAACATTTCTTAAACCCCGTTTCGGCAACAGACTGCTTCTAATGAATATTAGTTTCCCCTTAATAAAAATATATTGGAAACCAATCACAAAAACCGACAACTCAACAGCTTTTGTCTCGCGCATCGAACCAAACAACGCCCTTATATCCATGGGCACGATGTTCAAAATATGAATATCGGGTATTTCCTAGGACCAGCTGGGTCAGGAAAGTCACATGCAACGGCCACACTTTACGATTGGATGAATCGAGTGGAGTTGGATGTAATTACCGTAAACTTGGATCCTGCTGTAGTTCGCCTTCCCTATGCGCCAGCAATTGACATCCGGAATTATGTTTCCTATGACGATATTGTTGACAGATTCGAGTTAGGTCCAAATGGTGCAATTATAGCTGCAATGGATCAAGTGGCCGTAAAAATGGACGAAGTCATTGAGGAACTAAAGGAATATGGTGCAGAATACGTTCTTATTGATTTACCTGGGCAAATGGAAGCATTCGCATTTCGAGGCAGTGGGCCTGTCATAATTTCTGAACTTTCTCGAGGCAATGTAATGGCTGGTGCATTCCTCATTGATCCTATTCTTTGTAGCACAGCATCAAGCCTTATTTCAATCCTCCTTTTTGGCTTGTCCATAAGCTATAGGCTCAAAACTGGCATGTCATTCGCCATTTCCAAAGGGGACTTGATCCAAAACCAGCGACTTCAGCGGATGCAAGAATGGGTTGAAAACCCTGAATTCCTAATGGATGATCTTCGGGTAGAACATAATGTCCTAAACGCTGAACTGTCACAGCGAATTGCACAATTGGTGATTGAGCATGAGCATTTGAATGAATTTCCAGTAATTTCCAGTGAAACCCATCAAAACATTGATCTGATATTTGCTGAATTTCAGCGCATTTGGAACTCAGAGGATCTTTTTGCATAATATTGAACCATATTGGAAAAATTGCAACATTGATTGGTGATGCAGAATATCGGTGTCAGTTTGCAAGAGTATTTTATAGCGATAAATCTCATTTGGTTGAGTGAAGGAGAGATTTACACCATCCCGTCTTCTATATTCAGTATACAAACGTAATTTGAAACGGCAAGTTAAATCGAAAGAAATTCCAAAACACATTGGACTAATTCTTGATGGAAACAGAAGAGGTGCAAAGACATTGGGTATTTCCATCCAACGAGGCTATCAAATTGGGGCAAACAAGTTGGAGGAAGTACTGGAATGGGCATGGGAGCTTGATGTGAAAATTGTTTCTGTATGGATTTTTTCTACAGAAAATTTTAACAGAACAGACGAAGAAAAAGCTGTAATCTTTAAGCTTGCCGAAGAAAACGCCCGAAAAATAAGGGAAGACAAACGGGTTCATGAAAGAAAAATCCAAGTACGGTTTTCAGGTGAAATCTCGCTCCTCCCAGAATCATTGCAGAATGAAATAAGGAAAACAGAAGAGGCAACCCAAGAGTACGATGAATATATTCTGAATATTTGTTTGGCGTACGGAGGGCGTAGAGAAATCATCAATGCAGTAAGAAAAATTGCACGCTATGTTAAACAAGGAAAGCTTAACGTAAATGATATCACTGAAGATCTAATCGCATCCCATCTGTACACCACTGGCCTTCCAGATCCTGATCTTATCATTCGAACCTCAGGGGAAGTTAGACTTTCTGGTTTTCTTCTCTGGCAGGGTGTATACTCAGAACTGTATTTTACTGATGTATATTGGCCACTATTTAGGGAAATCGACTTTCTCAGGGCAATTCGGTCTTATCAACAGAGACAAAGAAGGTACGGCAAATAGGTCCTATTGCATCGCTCATGACTTACCATCTTTTGTCAAAAATGGCACAAATGGAATGCAAGAATTGACCTTCTTCATATGCAGCTAGACTATGATATAGATACTTAAAAGGAATGCTGCTTTTAGATAATGTGATGGCACTTGCCAGTCATTAACTTCAAATCTCCTAGGATTCTCCCTTCAAAATATGGTGAAGCTTGTCGAAAGCACTTAATGGCAGTAGCGAAGGCTTTGAATGATGTCCATCCCAGAAAATCTTTATTAGAACTTGAAAGAGATTATTTCAATCATCCGCACCAATTCCTGTTGGCAATTGGAAAGAACGCTCTGGACATGGCCCTTACCGCACGTGAACTCTCAGATATCGGATTTCAAAAAGCATGTGTGCTTCAACCGGAAGGATACTATTCGGAGGAAGATCTAAAGCTAATTCCTGACGATTGGATGTTTTTCAAAACTTCACATCCTCTTCCTGATCAACAGACCGTTGATGCTACCAAACAAGTCATAAGGGAGCTTCAAAATCTTCCTGAGGACTGGGTAATACACTGCTTCATTTCTGGTGGTGCATCTTCGAGTTTTTGTCTTCCTGAAATGGGGCTTTCATTGGAGCAATACAACCAAATTGTAATCAATGCCATGAAAGAGGGTTTTGATATCTATCGGTTGAATGCAGTCCGTAGCCTTATTGACCAAGTCAAAGGCGGAAAACTTTCCGCAATGGTTTCCCAAATACGGACATATGTTTGGGCTGTTTCAGACATATTGGATGATAATCCTGCATACATTGGTTCTGGGCCATTGACTCACGGCATCACCATTCCGCAGGATGTAGGCTATTGGTTAAAAAAACAGATGGAAAGCCTTTCCATTCGGTATGAACATCTGTTTGAGCTGTTCAGCATGGCTCAAGAACCTAATGCCCTACATCAAACACATTTGGTTGTCACTCGATCGAAGTTCGTTGAGGCATTGTCGTCTCGGTTGGAAAAAGAAGGATTTAATGCTGAAATTGTTGATCTCAATTTAAGCGGAACTGTTACACAAGTGGCCTCCCAAATAATGGATACAATTGCAAGCTTTGCTAAAAACGCTACTCAGGAACTGAGAAAAACCCTGATTTGGATGGGTGAACCTACAATAGAACTTTCTGAGCAAATGTACAGGGGAAAAGGTGGCCGTATTTCTGCACTTTCCGTTTTGATGGCTGAAAGACTTCTCCATCATCCTAACATTGTCTTCATTGGTTTGGCCACTGATGGGAAAGACGGCTCTTCACCAGATTCAGGCTATTTCGTGTTTTCTGAAACTGCTACACATTTCCGCCCATTGGGTGGGGCCATTTCCATCATCAAGAAAGGAAATTCCGGAAAGGCTTTGTCTTCTTTGGGCTATGGATTTTCATTGTCAGGAAGCTCGCTGAATCTGACTGACCTGTATATGGTCATTTTTGTTTAAGACCTCAATAAACAAAAACTTTCTTCTACCAATTTCTCAAAAATGCAGGTTTTTATTTATATAGGGCCAATATTTATACAAATCATAGGAAGAGGTAACAAGTAATTTGATAAGACATTACTTTGTGCTAGGTATTCTCTTGGTTTCGTTGATCCATACCTCAGTAGTAGATGTAGATGGAGTTACAGAGCCAATAGTTAAGGATACTTGGCAAGGTGACCAACTTAACGAAACCGTAGTTGAACCTGTCCTCAACCTTTCTTCAACGATAATTGAAAGAGGAGATTCCATTAATGTTGCAATCGGGGCACGAAACCTGACAAGTCCCGAAAATCTTATTCCAGATCTTCCGTTTTCACTTTGGTTATTTGACAACCAAACATATTCTGCCCTCTCCCTTCTGAACGACACTACTGAAACAAGTTTCATAAATTATACTCTGCATACGTATTTTACTCCTAATCCGTTGGATGAAGGAATTTATTCCTTGAATCTGTATATCCATCTGAATGAGACTTTCTCTCTGCACACAAATGCGACGTTCCAAGTCGTGACCAACCCTCAAGCGAACGTTTTGTTCAGCCTTTCTCCGACTGGATCATTTTCTGTCGGCAAAAACCAAAATAGAACCATTTTTCTTTCATTGGAAAATGTAGGTGGATCAAACGCGTTTAATGTAACTGTCACCATTCAATCAATCGATGAACCTGTAGGATTGGTTCAATCTATATTCCCCGCTTTCATTCCTCTGATGCGAGCAGACGAAAAAATAGTTCTAAACTTCACAATTTCTCCGTCTCGATTTGGAATTGGTCATCTTTCATTGTTTACTTCGTTTACGAACTCAGAGCAACTTACGAAGGTGGGTAGCTTAAGCCTCAAACCAAAAGTTCTGCCTAGGGTTATCGCAAGCTTCAATCCTATTAACCAGTTGTTCTCCCAAAATACAACGACATTTTCGATTACCATCACCAATTTGGAACAAGATGCAATCCAAATTTCCTTCGGGCTTGTATCGGATCTCATATCTTTTGCATCAGGGTCTGAAACTCAAATTATCGAAATCGCTGGAAACTCCCGATTTGAAACATCTGTAGTGGGAACTGTCCTGAAAGATGGTGATGCAACTGTCACATTGGAAATATTGTTCCATGATCCTGATGGTAGTGACACTGACAAAATATTTGTCGAAACCAGACAATTTCCCGTTTCGAATATAATCAACGTTGTTCTGGCTTGGAATGACCTTTCATTTTGGCTTACGGCATTTAATGTTCTTCTGTTGATTATGTTTGTTTCCTCCTTCCTGTATTTTTATTTCAATCCTAAATTACCGAATCGATTGTTTATGAGGCTGTTAACACCAGACATTCCTCAATTTCAGCTTGACACTGAAACTGTGGTTGTGGATGGATCAAACGTTGCGTGGGAGAGACCGACCTCTGAAGGAAAAGCTGACTTAAGAAATATAGACAAGGCAGTGGAGACTCTGCAACGTGCAGGGTTCAAGAATATCATTGTAATCGCGGATGCGGCGTTGCGCTATCAAGTCAGTGACATGAAGGAATTTGACAAGGCAACTCACTCTGGAAAAATTCATGTAATGCCAGCCAAGGTTTCCGCAGACCAATTTATTCTTCGCCTCGCACAAGAACGCAAAGCAATGATACTTACTAATGATTTATTTAAGGAATATAGGGATAAGAACCCATGGATTGATGATCGAAGGATTCCCTATACCATTTTAGATGGTTTTGTCTATCTGCATCCACTTGGATCAACAAAAGACGCAAATGTTTCGGAAGCATAATTTACCACCCCGTATATGGTATAAGGGATACATAAATTAACTTGCCAATTAAGGAAACACCATGAAAACAAAATTTCTACTGCTTGTCCTTCTCTCTCTCATTTTTCAAACGCATGGACTTCCAACTCATGCGCAACTTGATTCCAATCAATCAATCTCGGAAAGGCCAAATGTAATTCTCATGATTGGTGATGGAATGGGCCCTGAACACTTGAAGCTCGCGAACTTGGTGGAGTATGGGTCTGAAAATGCATCCATAATGCAACAGAAATTTCCTATTTCATATCTTTACAACACTAACAACTCAAACAATGAAATTACGGACAGCGCAGCAGGAGGAACCGCAATTACCACCGGCTACTTGACCGCAAATGGGATTGTTTCCATGGACAAAAGCAAGTCATTTGCCTACAAAACTTTATTGGAATATTTGAAAAATGATTTTGACTATGCAACAGGGATTGTAACAACAACAGAGTTCACTCATGCCACCCCAGCCGTTTTTGTATCCCACACTGACAATAGAGACAATAAGGAGGCAATCCGCGATGCTTTGTTTGATCAGGGAATTGACCTTATATTGGGTGGTGGAAGGGGCGTACATTATGTAGGTGGAGCAGAAGGTGTAAAATCCATGGCTTCACAACACGGCTATCTTGGAATTTCCAATATTGACGAACTCAGCTCTGCTACAAATACTAGCTCAAAGGTTTTAGGACTATTTGGTGACCAGCATATGCCGTATGAAGCCCTCAGAAATCCTTCAGTTGATCCTAGTCTGATTGATTTGACAGAGTTTTCCCTGAAATATTTCCAATCAAAAGAAAAACCTTTTTTCATGATGGTTGAAGGAGGGCGAATAGATCACGCAGGTCATTTATCTCCATCAGAAACAAACAAGACTTGGTACAATGTTCTAGAAACCATCACTTTTGAAAAAAGTGTTCGGTTGGCTACCGAATTTGCTGAATCTCAGGGGAATACAATCGTAGTTGTTGTAGCTGACCATGAAACTGGTGGACTAAAAATCCACGACTATTCAAACTTGACGGGTGAATTGCCATCCGATGATAAAAGCCGAATTGAAAACAATCAGATACGATATCAAAGATTGCAGCAAATCGATGCAACATGGTCAACAATTTCCCATACAGGAGTGCCGGTACAGTTTTTTGGTTTCGGCTCAGATTTTGGAAATTACAAAATTGAAAGAATTACAGACGTATTTTGGGCAATAAACAAAGCATTGGGCTCATTTCCTGTAACATACATCCCTCAAATATTCTACAATGGAAGTTATATGTCGATTACTTTTGTTGTTGACGATTTGGACAAATCAGCTGTTTCGTACCAAGTTGTTGCTAAAGATGAAGTTCAAACAATTTACACTTCTGAATTGATTCCATTGAATTTTGAAACATCAACTGTTACTTTTGAAACAACTGAAATTCAAACCAACAATTCCATTAGGGTATCAATAAGCGTTCATGATGGCAATGTGACAACAACCTCGCTGGAAACCATGTTGCCCTTGACTAAACCTCAAGCAACCACAGCATCTCAGTCTAATTTCGCTGTTTTCTCTGTATTGGCA
>JALUTL010000020.1 GCA_027016475.1 Candidatus Heimdallarchaeota archaeon | reverse complement strand
AAAGGAGGTTCTTTAAAAGAGATTTATACTATTTTTTCTTCTTTTTAGGCTTTTTCTTCTTTTTGGAGGACTTCTTGTTCTTCCTGATGTTGCCCAAGGTCAGGAATTTTGGCCACGGAAGTCTTCCGTGCTTGCGTCTATATCGTATGACAAGTCCAGTTCCGACAAACGCAGCTAGAATTGCCAAAAAGGTCGGAAGGTTGTCAGTAAAGGCAGGTTCATCCAATACATCTCCAATTCTGCTGGTTAGGTCAAAGCCACCGCTTGGTGTTATTGAGGGAGAACGGACGAGAACTGAGGATGTAAATGTTTCGGTCTGCTTGAAGGTGTCAGATACTACAAATACCAATTCATATTCCCCTATTGCAAAATCGGTCAAATTTATCGAAACAGTCACATTTGGGCTCCATGAACCCACCAACGAAGGAATGCCGTCGATTGAGAGTGAAAAGCTACCTCCTTGACTTCCATCAACCATGAATTTGAGATATGCAAGTTCCCCTTTTGTAAATGAAATATCTCTATCGGCAGACACGATATTGAGAGGGCGTGGTACAAGAATTGTGACCATAACGGATTGTGAAGCATGGTTGTTGCCAGTATCCCTGAATATCACAGTGAAATTCCAAATCCCAACAGGTGTGCCGTTCAAATGAAATTCAACCGGCTGGTTGGGAGTCCATGTCCCGAACTGCACTTCTGTCCCATTTCTCAGAATGGAGTAGGTGTCTGGATTGGTATCGTTTGCAATCCATTCAAGTGTTGCCAGCGCATCTTTTGCAACTGTTTGGTTTTGCTCTTTCTTAAGAAAGATCGGAAGAGTGGTTTCAATGACATCAACAATGACAATGTCTGTAGTGTTCAGTCCGTTCATTTCTGTCAGGACAAGCTTAACGACATAGGTGCCGAGCGTAACGTTCGAAAGGGAAAACGTAATATTTTGTCCAGAAATCCAGTCATCGGTAACTTCAAGGACATCATTGACGAAAATGGAATAGTTACCACTTTGGTTGGCTGGCGAGGTAGCAGCATTCCATATAATTGGTGGAAATGGCTGACCTATGTCATAGGTGATGTCTGATGGACGGGAAAAAGACACCAATGATGAAAGAATTGAATCAATGGAGTTGTTAACCAATGATACCTGTGAAGTTTCGTCGTATACTAGCCAATTGTTGATGGATGTAAAAGAGTTTGCCTGAATGGTCTGATTGGCCGCCTGAATCAAGTACATTGCGTAAGCATCGTCAGCAGAGATTGATTTTGGAGAAAGTGAAGGGGTGGATGAGCTCAATGCTATGTTCGAAAACTGGTTTTCGACATACCAATTGTCTTGTGAATATTCAGTGTAAATACCAACAGCAGACCCTGCCTTTGAGGAAATGTCTGCAAATGTCATTCCCGTGACAATGGTAGAATTGGATTGGCTAAAATAGGCTCCAAATGCATTCACCACATTGGAGGAAAGGGAGGAGATGGCGGTTCCATTCAACACAAGCCCATTGCTCTTTACACTGTACACTCCAAACAGATCGAATGCAACGGAAGATGAGCCAAAGTTTTGCAGGCTAAGATTTCGAATGGACACCCCATGGCTTCTGACGATGGAAATACCAGAGGCAAGTGAAGTAACAGTAACATCAGCAATTCCGACATTGGTAATGTTTACCGATCCGGAAGAATCCAACAGCTCGATTCCAGAAAATTCAGAGGAAGTAAGGGCAGAAGCGCTCAATCCAGTAATATCCAAATTATGAATGTTGGATGCATGGACAATTTTGAGATCAGCAGCTACGATTCCAATTATGTTAATTGACCCAATAGAGGGGCCGGTTAAATCTTCAAGAAAAATTGGATAAACATTGTAAGCCATATTCACGGAGTTAAAAAATGGAGACTGAATCGTAACATTCGTTCCTGTTTTGACGTAAATGCCATAAGTTGACCGGGCATCTCCGAAATCCAAAGTGTCCTTGAGGGAATAGACAGAAGACAAAGAAAAGGAATTGAAGTTGATATTTGACACATTGTTGGCTTGAATCCCATATATTCGAGAACTGGAAGATTTGATATTGGTCACATCCACATCAAAAGTACCGTTGACAATATTTGATAGTGAGAATGCAGTCACTCCAGCTCCGGCAGTGTCCTGAACACTAGATGAGGAAACAGTTACATTTGAAGCAGAAGTTATGTTGAAGCCGACAACATTGCCGGTAGCAACAAAGTTAGCTTCATCACCATCATAATTGAAACTGGTAACATCTATATTTTTGCCCCCGTCTATTTTGATTCCAGTTACTGTTCCGCTGCCTTGAAGCCTTTCAAGAGTAATAGAGGTCATGGAGATGTCAGTGACAGATTGGAGAGAGATTGCTACAAAATCTGTGTTGGAGGCATTGTAATCTCGAACGATTATGTCTGAAAAAGTCACATTGATTGAATTTGATATAGAAATGGCAAAATCGTGCACTTGGGAACCAAGAGTTACGTTTCTGAAAATGGAATGGTGGATATTGTTGCCGGAAATGTATTGAATGTCGTCAGACAAACCCTTGTTTTCCACAATGCTGTTGTTTCCAGACAATATCAATGCAATTGCCATGGGTTTGAAGCCATATCGGATTTTTGTTTCTTCCTTGGCAACCTCAACTAGATCACCCAAATCCACATGTTGGTTCCGCAGATCAGCAACGATGGTAATATTTGAATCCGTTGGGAGTATGGTAGCAGAAAGAGAGTCACCAGTATTTTGGGACATGGAAATCGTAAATGGAACCAAGTCGTTTACCTGTAAGCTTGCAAGATCAACTTGATTAAATCCCCAAGGGGCCAAGAGCAAGACTATGCAAAGAAGAATCCCAAGCCTTTTCATTTTTTACCAAACCTCTTTCGTGCCTTGGATGCAGCTCGTTTAGATACATTTTTGACCTTTGAGGGTACACCTTGCCGTACCATCAGCCATAATGCAACACTTCCAAGAACAATGCCGCCTGCAATGAAATAATATCGGGGAGGATAACCGAACCAAGTTGTTGCATTTATGGTAAATATGGTTACCAATCTGAATTCAACATTTTCTTGTTCCACATCACTGGTTGGGAACTTGTATTTTTCGGCTATGGCATATACTTCCACAATATACGTAGAATCATTCTCAAACACAATAGTAGAGGTGTCCCATACTTCAATGCCAAAACGCACATCCAAATTCTTGCCCAAGGAAATATTGTTGGACCATTCTGCATTGGAATCATTGAAAATACGGTATCGCATGAAAGCCCCTTGCAAAGGTACAGACGATTCTATTTTCACTTTGAGTCGGTTCTCTGAATATGTTCGTCCATATTCTGGAGATACAATCTTGACTGGCGACCTCATACCTTGAAATGCGGCGAGGAATTCTTCTTCGGTTGTGAAGACCAATGGATTAGTTCCAACAAACAGTTCCAAGGAATCTGAATACCCGTCAAAATCAGTGTCATGGGCAAAGGGTTTGGTCTTGTACTTTAAGATTTCATCGGAATCTATTAACCCATCAAAGTCAGAATCCGGATTACGATAATCCAAAAATCCACCATGGGTGTCGTCTTCTGTATTGTAGGTGTAGTATTCATCACCATCAGAAATTCCGTCCAAATCATAATCTCTTTCATATCCGTCAGGATTTCCGTTTTGGTTGACATCTGGATTATACGGGTTATACAAACCATTCCCGTCAGTTCCATTTATTTCCAACCCATCTGGCCAACCGTCACCATCACTATCAGGGTTGTTGGCAGAGGTCGCAAATTTTGGAGCATAGACGGACTGCAGTGAAAGTCCGGAAGTGCCGTTGGCAGCTGCGGTAAGTTCATCATTGTCTGTGATGCCATCTCCATCAGTATCCTCTGAAATTGGAGACGTCAAATGGATAAACAGTTCGTCAAAATCACTGAGACCATCACCATCCGAATCGGTTGCGTTGGCGTTCATGTTGTTGTCTATTTCAAACTTATCTTTGATGCCGTCACCGTCTGTATCATCAGAAACGGGCGATGAGCGGTGCGGATAATAGACAAAGAATGCCACATATGGATAGATCAAGGAAGTTGTAGAGTTAATATTCAATTCAATGCCATCAAGTATTCCATCATCATCCACATCCTCATCAAGAGGATCAAGAGGGATGTTTTCGAAACTAGGGATATTCCCCTCTGCCAAATACAGTTCCCACGCATCCAGTATGCCATCCTTGTCAGTATCATGGGAATTGGGATCTGTGCCCCTCTCTACCTCCATACCATCAGTTAGCAAGAATGTAGGCTCGCCATTTTCATTCAGGTATAGAATTGAATCAAAGTCTGAATCAATGTTATTTGGATCCGTCCGGTATAATTCAATTTCGGGACCGTCTCGGAGACCATCACCATCGGTATCAGGCGAGGTGGGATCTGTGTTGAACTCCAGCACCTCATCCCTATCAGACAAATTGTCATTGTCACTGTCCTCATCCACTGGATTTGAACCGTAAAGGAATATTTCTTCATAATCATCCAAACCGTCTCCATCGGAATCGGAGGAATGTGGTGAAGAATGGGAGAAAAACAGCTCCCAGCCATCCATGACTCCGTCAAAATCGGAATCAGGCAAAAACGGAGAAGTATGGTAGATGTAGAATTCATCACCATCCAAAACAAAATCGCCATCAGTATCAGGGGTGTTTGGATCGCTACCAAGCGTAAACTCCAGACCGTCAGGAAGATTGTCCCCATCAGTGTCTGGAGCAAACAGATTGGTGGTGGCATTTCGGTTGAACTTTAGTGTACCTTCAAGACCGTCAATCAAACCATCACCATCAGTGTCAGCATTCAGCGGATCAGAAGCAGGATCTAAGGAGAGTTCATATCCGTCAGAATTCAAGAATGCACCCAAAATTTTCTTTCGATCATTGCCCACACCAGTATCCCCATCACTGTCGGGATTAGTAGGATTAGTATAGAAGGTTTTTGTAACAACTTCCTGAATTCCGTCTTCATCAACTTCAACGGTTTGGACAGTAATACCGGCAATTTCAACGCCGTCTGACATGTCTCGGAGGAAAATCCGAGTTAAGCCTGAACCTGCAACTTCTCCATTGTAGTATTGGGCATAAGAATCATCGTCAGTATCATTGTCCAAAGGACTTGTGTAGCCTCCGTTGAACAGAAGAATTGGATCAGTGTTTTCGGGATAGTTATTCGGATCTCCATAGAAGTTTCCGAACTCACCCTCTTCTCCATCAAGGAGACCATCACCATCTGTATCTGGATTCAATGGATCAGTATGGTCATCGTATTTTTGATCTCCAATGATAATACCGCTAACAGAAGGAGTAATACCAGTAATATTCCAAGAGGTAAACACTTCATAATAATCAGTCAACCGGTCGGCATCGGTGTCTCTGGACAACGGATTAGTGCCATACAATACAACTTCTTCGGCATCATTAAGTCCGTCCAAATCCGTATCAGCTTGATGGGGATCGGTCTTTGCTATAATCCATTCAAAGAAATCAGAAAGACCATCACCGTCTGTGTCATTGCGTGATGGATCCGTTTCAGAAACTTTTGTTTCAAATTTGTCACTCAGACCATCATTGTCACTGTCAGGAGATTGAGGATCCAAGGCAGGATCATTCTCTTCAATGGAATTAGGCAAACCGTCTCCATCAGAATCATAGCCAAACGCGTTGGACTTCAATTCCGACTGCGAAGAGGGTGTTAAATCATAAGGGCTCCCAGAGGGCCTAAATTCAAATCTGCCATCCCAATCCCAGAAAAGAAATTCCAAAACCACTTCTGCCCAGAAAAGGATGTCAAGCGTTATTTTGAATGGCGTCGAGCCGGCAAGATCTTGTATGAATTTAAGGGTAATGTCCAATCCAACCCGAAGCTTCAGCTTGACGACAGCCAGAGACAAGCCCAATGAAACTGATGCACCAACTGTAAGAGCAAACGTCAACCTCCCCTGTGCAGCCCTTCCATCGTGCGCGGCAATTTGGACAATCTGAAAGGCCAGTCCTAGAAATATTGTAATTTTAATGCTCTCAAGGCCAATATATTTGGCAACCTTGTTCAGGGCACCTCCACCAGCACCGCCGCTGACAACATCAAACAACGTGAAGTCCCGAGAAATCGTGATGGAAATTGACAATCCCCATTCAAGTATCTTAACAAAGCCTTCAGGGTCAAAACCGCCTGCCTGGAAAGAAAGCAGTTGGAGCACAAATTTCGCGTTTCCAGTGATCGACAAGTCAGCACCCAACGACTCCAAAATCGTGTTGAACAGCCCCCCTTTGCCTGAACTCATCGAAGAAACAGAGAGCGAGGCTGAAAAAATTGGAGTGATGCTCAAGAAACTCAAGACTTTCTGGAAGAATCCTGCAATATCGATATCAAAATCGTTTGTTCCTTTGAAAATGATGTCCATCATCCATTGAACAAATTCAGCATTGTCCCATTTGAGTTGGGGAGAAATGGAGAGATCATAACTCATTTGTAGCCCTATGAAGTCTGCACCCTTGAATGGAAGAGAGCCCTTCAACTGGAGGATCGGCAAATTGTTTATCTTTGAAGAAATGGTGTCCGTAAGCTTCTTAATCTTTGCTATCAAAAATTGGGTAAGAGATGCAATCACCTGTTGATAAATGAATTCCAAAGTGTTTGTAAACAGGTCTTTGAGACCAAAAATCACATTGACGGTGGTTTTGGCATCTGAAATGGTGGATGAAGAGGAATTCTTTTCTTCAAGAACATCGGTGACAAGAGACAGGATTTCATCCTGCAATGGAAGATTTGTCAAAACCGT
>JALUTL010000019.1:13857-18330 GCA_027016475.1 Candidatus Heimdallarchaeota archaeon | reverse complement strand
GAAAAGAGTTCTCTTCCCATTGGTTATGATGTCGATTCTTCCTTTTAGTACAATGACAATTCCCAGTGATCTTGCTTTTTCTTCGGTAAATTGCACTAAGGATGGAAATTCATCTGGAATATCCTCGTTCAATAAATATCTGAGTTCTGCCTTGTGTGGAGTGATGATTACACCTGTGTCCTTCAGCAAGTTCAGATGACCACGGAAAGCGCGAATTGCATCTGCATCAAGGATCAGCTTCATGTTGCCACCCAACTCACGAACAAGTTGCCGAACAAATTTATAGCCGTCAGATTTGTTTGAAAGCCCCATACCAATCGCCAACGCATCATGGCGTTTGAGAGCAAGTTCCTTCAGTACTTTGACGTTTTTGGGAGAATGGGCTTCGGTACGGAGTTTAAAGATCAGAAGATCTGGCGAAAAGCCTGCAACAATATCCCTAATTATTGATGGGACTACAACCCTGACGGTGTCCAAACCCATCCGCAAGGCAGCTTTGCTGGATAACACTACCGCACCAGTAAACTCGTCTGAACCGCCAATGACTAGGAGACGACCATTCATTCCTTTATGACTTTCCTTGTCCCTTACAGGCCAATGGGAGATGAAAAATCCAATATGAGGGGTCAGCAAATAATTCTCAGGAAGTCCAATGTCAATAGTTTCAATGTTAAGTTCAGCCTTCAGGTGTCCATGCTTGGGATATTGGAATGTGAACGTAATTTTTGGTTTAAGTTCAGGCCCATACCATTTGCCTGTGTTGGCATCCATGCCAGAGGGAATGTCTAGACAAACTAGGTCTATGGTTTCGTTTTTCAGGCATATTTCTGAGAGTAGTTTTAGGTACTCGTTATATGGCGCTCGAACTTCAGTTTTCATATTAATACCAAAGATTGCATCCAAAATCACCTCAGAAGAAAGGAGCAAATTACGAAACAGATCAAGGTCAATTGGCTCCCAAAGGTCACTAAGTTCATGCCCCCCCTCTGGCGCCAGAACCATTGCCCGTGTCTTTGGCAGTTTATGAACCAGCACACTTTCAGTCTTGCCATTCACATTTTGATGGGCTTCTAGAGTCCATGATGCTGTCCGAAGCTGTTCATCCAATTCAAGATAAAGCCGCTCCATCTCTTTCAAAACGAGATTTGCTTCTTTTGACTTCATGCCCTTCGGATTTACTTGAACGATTCTGACATCTTCAATCTGAACAAGCTCAGAAAAAGCGACAATTCCATCTCCACCATTGTTTCCGCCAGAGACGAGAATGAGAATTTTCTTGCCCGAGTAATGCGCTTTAAGTTTTTGTGCCACTCCCTTTCCGGCCCGTACCATCAATTCATAAGGCGAGGTACCGGAGAGATAGGCAAGATACTCTATCCCTTGCATCTCCTCTCTGGAGATTGATTCGATTGGGGAATATGGAAGATTTATTTCTTCAAACTGGTTCAATTTTAGTAAATCTCGCATGCCTGTGTTATATTTCATTCCTTATACCCCTATCAACTTTTCTAACCATTGCATCAAAATGCATCAATTCCCAAAAAAAATTAAAAATGCTGAACAGAATCCAATTTGAACAGGATAATTTGACAGAGTATATTTTTAATCCATTTCATTTTTATAGGTCGGAAGATTATATAATATTTGTTAGAAATATCCGTTAAAAGACCTGAGGTGTAAAGATGGTTTTTGAACATCAAACATTAAATCACAAATCTGGTAGGACGGATATTTCTATGATTTTTTGAACCCCATCAAACATGATGGAGAGGAGATTATTATGCAAAATAATATGAGAAAGTCTGATTTGTTGATGAATGACGTCGTTACTGCTCGACGGGATCTCAAGGCTGTGCAGGAACAATACAGCAACGCAATTGGTGAACTTGCGATGCTTACAAAATCTGATCTGGTTCCCACCATCAAGGCTTTAGAGAAAGGGGCATCTGTTGAGGAAGTGAAGAAGAATGTCGCGCCTGTCTTTGAAAAGATGGATAGCATCCTCTATGATTTACAGGATCTACAGGTCAAAATCGACGACATCATTCATAATATGGACGGATGGGACTTTGCTGATCAGGCCCATTTGAAAATTCTTGAAATATTGAGGGCACAAGAGACAAAACAGAACGAAATGCGAAAAGATCTCCTTGCCATCCAAGAAGTGTTGGAAGCGGCATCAGACGATGATGGTGATGACAAGCAAGATGTGCTTCAGGCATTGGACGATTTTTTGGTAAATTTCAGTCTCCTTCAAGATGATGTCCAAGAGTATATCCCACAGATTGAGGAGCTTTTTGATGAAATAGACAAAACATTGAGACAATCGAAAAAATACTCGTCAACTGGATTGATTTAAGACAAAGTTGAAGTATTCATGCCCAACTGAATTAAGGAATTCAGCATCTTCCTTGCTCTCGCTTTCACTAAAAATGCGAAGATTGTCCTCTGTGCCGGACTGTCTCAACAAGAGCCATGAGCCGTTTGTGAAGTTTATCCGGATTCCATCAAAATCATAGACCTTCTCAATATGGTATGCATCACCCAAACGTTCGAGAAGATTATCAAGATGTTTCTTGACAAGCTCCATGGTATGAAAAGATTTATCTCTAGGGGAAAATACTTTAGTTTTCTGCTGATACACGACAGGAAGCTTTGAAATAAGTTCTGATAGTTTTTGCCCGCTTTCATTCAAGATTTTCAGTAGTATCAGTGTTGAAACTGCACTGTCGGGATACAGACACAGATCTTTGAAAAAATATTTGCCTGTTTCCTCAAAACCAAAAGATGCATTGATCTCTTTCATTTTTTCTATTATTTTGGGGGCACCAACTTCACAATACTCAAACTGTCGACCACCTAAAAGAGTTGACATCTTTTCAATCAACGAAGAAGTGTTGATTGGAACAACAATCTTTGCATTTGGATCAGCTTCCCAAAAATATTTGGCAAAAAGTGTACCGATATAGTCTCCTGAAATGACTTCACCCTCATCAGTAATAAAAATTACGCGGTCTCCATCGAAATCGGTTGTGATTCCAAAATCAAACACCCCCTTCCTGAAAATTTCAAGAGTTTGTGTGAGAGTTTCCGGTTTTGGTTCGGACGGGCGGGCTGATATGAGAGGATCAGGTTCCGCATTGATGGCATGTACCCTACAACCCAAGTCTGTAAGTAATTGGATTAATAGAGAACCCATTGGCCCACTGATTGGATCAACTAGAACATTGTATTGAAGATCTTGCAATTGGAAATGGGCTGCAATTCTAGTAAGAAAAGCAAGATAGTCATTCCTGAAATCATATAGGTATGACAATTGTCCTAATTGTAGCCATTCAATTGTTTCTGTTTGGTCAAGAGTCAATGTACCTTTGAAATAATTGCCGCCACCATCAACGAGGATAATTCCGTTGTCTGAGGCGGGAAGGTGGCTTCCAGTAATTGTTACACCAGCCCCAAACTTGTGGGCAATAGTTTGTTGAATTAACGCAGGCGTGGGAATTGGTGAAAGAACAACTGTAACATCAATACCGTGGGCAAGAAGACCTCCAATTACGCCAACCATGATCATATCAGATGACTTCCTGTAATCTCGTCCAATCAGAACCTTTGGTGCTAATTCATTTGTCTTCAACCATTGGGCAATTGCCTTGCCCGCCTGAGTGCTGAATTCTATGGAGAGCTGTGAAATGGCCTTCCCTCGAATCCCAGTTGTGGCAAAATGAAACTCTGTAGGCTCATGCCCCATACCATGCTGAAGCGTCAACGATTAATAATGGTACTGTTTGCTACTCCTCACCTTTGTCTTCAAATTCAAAAATATCCTCTATTTTTGCTCCAAAGACTTTGGCTATTTTGTATGCTAAAATCAGGGATGGGTTGTACCTAGATTTTTCTATTGCTGCCACAGTTTGTCGAGTAACTCCCAAAAGTGTTGCCAATTGCTCCTGAGTCATCTCAGCTTCAGAGCGGAATTTGCGAAGATGGCAATATAATTGTACGTCATAGTCCATGGCTGTTTTCTTTCTGCAGATTCTCATTTTGACATCTTACCTCATTTGATCTTCAGCCATCAAGGCCATTATCAAGTGCAAGTAGGATATGGCCAATACAGACACACAAGGTGGTTCCAATGTTCCAAAGATCAATCAGGCCCAAGTCGCTGAGTACAATGAACAAAATTCCGATTGAGGTCATCGCTACTGAATAGACAAGGATTGTCGCTCTGGCGGAACTTTCCAATGCCTTTTCTGTCCTTTCATCATTATTCCAAAGAAGGTTCATGTAAATTAACCCTCCTAATGCTATTGCAACCATAGTATAGATAAACAGGGAAATTTTCTCGATAACAAAATAGAAGATCAAAATGCTGTCAATTGTTAGTGAACCCACAAAAAGAAGGAGCCAAAAATGCTTTTTTGGATTAGACGAATGTTCTTCCATAATTGCAATAGAACCCAATGGATATAAGTC
>JALUTL010000019.1:0-13847 GCA_027016475.1 Candidatus Heimdallarchaeota archaeon | reverse complement strand
ATATAAGTCATAGGGAAATGTTAAATTTATATTGCATTTTTTTCAACATATTTTACAAATTTCCAAATTATAAAGTCATGAGGCAAATTTTTCCAAAACAATGAAAAATGAACAATTGCAGAAGTTAAATTTATATTACATCATGTTAAGTTTATTTTACCATGATAAGGAATACCACCCCCGCTGAGCAAAGGAGCTTTCTCCTTGCACTAATTCTCTCCCTTGTGGGAGACATATTCTTTTTTGGATCGCTTCTTTTCAAGAACTTTATGATTAATTTTTTTATTGCCCTATCCCCTAACTTGACTTTGTCTGCCTTGGATTCGACAGGACAAGAAATAGCACTATTTTACTTGGCAACACTGGGATCACTGATGTATCTTATCGCATTTTTAGTTTGGGCAGTTGGAAAGGAGGAATTGAATGAAAGAGTTAATTTGGCACTCGCTGGCCTAGGTGTCTGGTTTGTGACAGATGCAATAGTATCATTTGTGTACGGGTTTGCATGGAACATTGCATCAAATTTCGGCTTTCTTCTCATCGGGATAGTGTTTCTGATGACTATAAAATTCAATCAAACAAGTTGATGAACTTTCCTATGTTTGCAAAAAAAAGGAAAATCTTCACTTTAATTTCGATACCATTCTCTTGATTTAAGTAAAGAAACACTAAATGGCAACTGACGTCAATGAAGACAGACAATCTCCCTTACCTGTTCAACCCCCAAACAGTGGCAGTGGTTGGTGCAAGCAGAAATCCTAATTCAATCGGACGGGAAATACTCAAGAACATATTGGATCTTAATTTTCAGGGGCGGGTTTATCCAGTCAATCCAAACGCTTATTCTGTGAACTCTTTGCGGTGCTATGAAAGTCTGTCGGCAATTCCTGACACAATTGACCTGGTGATTGTAGTAGTTCCTGCATCTTTGGTTAAGGAAGTCATGCTTGAAGCCGTAAAAGTAGGTGCAAAGGCAGCCGTGATTATTACCGCCGGTTTCAAGGAAATTGGAGGGAAAGGGGTTGAGTTGGAAGCAGAAATCCATGAGATTGCAAAATCAGGAAATATTAGGGTAGTAGGTCCAAATTGCATGGGAATACTAAATGGACACGAGCCATATTTGAATGCAACCTTTGCACCTGTGAAACCTCTTCCCGGAGAAATCGGTTTTATTTCCCAATCCGGGGCCTTGGGGGTTGTCGTCATGAAATATGCAACCCAACTGAAGCTTGGATTTTCCAAATTTGTTTCTTTGGGAAACAAGATGGATGTCAATGCCAACCATATGTTGGAGCATTTCATGAATGATGACAATACCAAAATCATCCTAGGATATCTTGAATCGTTTTCAGATCCGGGCAACTTTGCATATGTCGCTCGGAGGGCTTCCAAACAGAAGCCGATTTTGATTGTAAAGAGTGGAAGAACACCGCAAGGGGCTCGAGCCGCTTCTTCTCACACAGGGGCATTGGCTGGGCAGGAACATGTCGTTTCTGCCGCCATGAAAGGGTCAGGCATTATACGAGTAAACTCAGTCAAAGAGCTGTTTGATTCTGCCATCGGATTTCTAAAAGCGCCTTTGCCCAAAGGAAAGAGGGTTGCAATCCTCACCAATTCAGGTGGTCCTGGAACTTTGGCCACGGACACTCTTATTTCGTTGGGAATGGAGCTTGCAGAATTTGAGAAAGAAACTGTTGAAAAACTGAAAAAAGTCATTCCACCAGAGGCAAGCCCAAACAATCCTGTGGATTTAATTGCCAGTGCCAATGCCAAGCGATATCAAGAAACCTTGAAAATCCTGTTGGAAGATGAAAATGTCGATTCTGTCTTGCTTATTTTTGTCCCTCCATTGATGATACAGGCAATAGAGGTTGCGCAAGCGGTCAATCCAATCATTAAACAGAGCGACAAGCCAGTATTGGGATGCTTTATGGGACGGGATGTCATTAGGGAAAGTGATCTGGATGTAGATTTTCCGATCTTTGACTTTCCAGAATCAGCGGCAAGGGTGCTAAAAGACATGTATACCTATTACAATTGGAAGACTGCACCTATTGAGGAAATGGAGGTATTAGTTAAGGGCAAAGCTGTAAAAGAAAAGGTTTCCAAGATTCTCTCAACGGGTGAAAAAGGAAAGCTACTGGATCCACAACTAACACAAAAAATACTTGAGCTGTATGGGTTAAGATTTCCTGAATCAAAAATCGTTTTTTCATCTGATGAGCTTCTTGCAGAGGCAAAGAGAATTGGATTTCCAATTGTTGCAAAAATAGCATCTTCAAAAATTGAACACAAAACGGACGCAGGAGGAGTAGTTCTTGACATCAGGAATTTCGAGGAACTGATAGATGCATGGCTTCAGATTCAGAAGGTATACGATAAATTCAAGATCGATGAAAAAGAGAGAGGAGTCCTTGTTCAGCGATATTATCAAAGTGGGATAGAGTTGGCAATGGGCTCCACATTTGACAAGCAATTTGGAAATGTGTTGATGATCGGATCAGGGGGAATTCTGATAGAGTTACTGAAGGATGTTGTGTTCCGGTTGGCTCCAATTACTCGATCAGATGCGGAAAGCATGATACAGCAGTTGCGAGGGTATCCGCTTCTTCTAGGCTTTCGTGGAGAACCTGCGGCAGACATTGATGCATTAGTTGATGCACTGCTTCGCGTCAATCAGCTGATAGTTGATCACCCAGAGATTAAGGAACTAGATATAAACCCCATATTGGCATTGCCCAAAGGGATTCCACCTGTCATTTTGGATGCAAGAATTACGTTATAGCTAAGAGACAAACGTTTTTTCAGCCAGAACGCAAGTTCAGGGCAATATTCCTTAAAAGGCGGCAAACTAAGGAGGCATATTGAAAATCGCAATTATTACGGACACTTATCATCCAATCAAGGATGGGGTTGTCCGATTTGTGGAAATGCTTGCTCGCGCATTAAGAGACAATGGGCATAAAGTAGTTGTCATCGCACCCACAGTGCCAAAAAGATTCTATCCAGATGAGCCAAAGCATGTTCCCGGGATTGGAGTTATCCGCATTCCAATTCTGCCAGCCCTAATCAAGGATTATTTTCCAACGTTTCCTTCCTTGAAAATGATCAGGGCATTAAGCTCATGTGACTTGATTGTCATCAACTCGCTTAGTTTCACTACGGTTCATACGATGCTGGTCAATCGATTTTTTGGAAAGCCGATCTATCAATTCATTCACCATGATGAATTTGAGCTGGCAGAGCTAGTTTTTGGAGTTCCAAAGCCGATTGTTGATGCATTTATGACAATATTTACACACATGACTCAAAATGTGCAAAGGTTTGGGATAGCAACAAGAAAATTTTATCGAAAAACACTGAGATTCCATGTTAAGCCAGAGCAGATATTTTGGGTGCCATTCGGTTATGAAAAAGTTGAAGTTCAAGCAGACGAAATAACCGCCTTCAAGAAAAGTTTGGGCATTCCATTGGATAATCAGGTTCTTCTTTATTTGGGACGGTTTGCGAACGAAAAGAATGTAGATGCGATTTATGAAGTTCTCAACTATTTTTCCACACGGCCAAACATTTCTGCCGTCATGGTCGGAATGGGATATAAATATCCGGAACTGAAGGAAAGGGCAAAAGCTGAAGAATCTAATGTCATATTTACTGGAAGATTGCCAGACAAATATCTTCCACACATCTATTCCATTGCTGATTTTTTGGTGACACCTACATTTCACGAAACACTGTGTTTTACAGTAGTTGAAGCAATGAACTACGGGGCAATACCAGTGGTCAATGGGAAATATGATGAACCATCGTTGGATAGTTCCAACTGCATTGCAATCAGGAACATTAAAGACAAGGAAGAAATAATCAGCAAGATTTCGGCTGTCCTTTATGACCCAGAGAGAATGAAGGAGATGAAACAAGCTTTGAAGAAAGTTGCGGAGTATCATTCTTATGAATCGTTCAAGAAAATATGGGGAGAGGAAGTCAAAAAGATCGAAAAATGACAATACAGAAATAAGCAATTTCTGACTTTTGTTTTCAAACTTAAGAGCGAATTTTTAATGGGATGGTTTCAAAAAAGATTATGGACATAGCTATTGACAGTAAAACATTCTACCCTATCTTTGTAGCCTCAGCTTTGCTTTCAATCGTACTTAGATTTATTGCCATTGTAGCATTGGCCCCAATAGTGCCGCTACTCCTTACGGCAGCTAGCGTATTTTGGCTCAAAAGGAGGCCGAAGGATGCAATGAGGTTCTCTGGCCTTTCCATTGTTTCAGACCTGTTGATGCTGATAATTTTGTCACGGTTTTATATGGCCATTTTGTACCCTCTGATGCTATATTGGATTAGTGTACCAGTAATGTGGTTTCTGATCACCAGAGAGCTGTCAATCATTCCAAGGCCGGTATTCTCTTACAATCAGGAAGAGGCAAAGAAGGCAAGAAAAGCATTGAAAACCAAAGATCCAAATGATATCATGGCCATTAGCAAATATCGCGCATGGAGCGAACAACAAGGGAGATAATCCATGGAAAATACCGAAGATGACCTAGTTGATTTTCGTTCAGCAGACAGGTTACGGATCAACCAATGGCCTCCAAAATACAAAAACGGCCAAGTCGGAACCGATCCCGGTACCTTTTATAAGATTGCAAAAGCAATTCTGCAAGGAATCGGCAGACCCTTCTTCAGATCAAAACTGGAGAATACATGGATACTCCGGAAATTGGAGCAACGAGGAAGAGGGTTCATCTTCGCATCAAATCATGATTCAGGGTACGATCCCATAATGCTGATTGGTGATTTCAAGGGGAAAATGTACATATTGGCATTGGACAATCCATGGTGGGACAATGAATGGGTAAGAACCTTCATGGAAAAAGTGGCAGTAATTCCCGTTGCATGGAAAGGGAACAACCAATCCATGGAAGTAGCCATTAGGATTCTGAAAAGCAATTATGCGCTTTTGGTATTTCCTGAGGGAAACTTTGTTCACAAACGAAGAAAGATTTATGGACGAACTGGCATGGCGGTAATGGCAGCCAAAACGGGGGTACCCATTATGCCTCTTGGAATCAAGGGCATTGATTATAGACACTTCTTGGACTTTTTTCCACCCTTAAATCGAAAAGTGACCATAAACTACCAAATTCCAAGGTTGGTCAGGGATGAATACAGAATCGCGATTGATGATGTATTGGATTCGACTGTAGCAAGAGGGATAACCGATGAAATAATGTACGAAATAAGAATGGCGTCTAATTTCAATGGGTTAAAAAAAGAGCATGCCTTGGAACTGCTCAGATACTATAGAAGTCCAAGGTTCAAACATAATACGTACACTATGCAGGATCCAGATTTCGTTTAATTCACAGAATGGGAAACAAAACATCAATGGGAGAAGGACGTTCAAATTTTTCAGAAATGGCCTTTAAGCAATCCATCTCATATGTATCAAGCAATATCAAAAGATGAAATGAGCCTGAAGGCATGGAATGGCGCACAAACACTTCCGGCATGAATGAAAGGCATGCGCTCCACAACATGTCCTCCATGGAGACTTGAAGGCAGGATTGGAGGTTGGACAATATACCAGCCAATTCTGCATGTATTTCAATCGTAGCGTTTGGTGCCTTAGGAATTGAAGCAAATGTTGTTGAAGGAATCAAATTCTTTTTGGAACTGTAAGACGGAAGATCTAGCTCAATCTTTGCATGTTTCAAGGCATTCTGCATCCGATATCGGATCCATTGCTGCAATGTGCAATTATGGATACATAGGTTTTTTGCTATTGATAAGGCACTGCCAAAAGTACAGTCAAGAACAAATTTTTGGCCCACTAAGGCAGGATTGAATCCTACAAAAGACTGAATTGCCAATTGTTCTATCAGAAGAGGGAGCTGCCGATCCTTGATGGCTGAAAAACGGATTTTCGCTTCAGTTTCCAAAATTTTGAGCAGATATGGCTCAATATGTATGGTTATTGAATCAATCGGATTCATTTTTCAACCTCTTTTCTGCCAAGAGAATCTCCCGATAAAGTTGGACAAATATTGTATACAAAACCACACTTTCAGTGTCAGGCCATGGAAGTGTGCTCGCAGGAGCCGAAAGCCGATGTGCACCAATCCAGCCCAATTCAATTTGTGAGGTAGGAAGCATTTTTTGGAGAAGACGTGTATATTTTTCTCGATAAGTGATAAGCCGTATTCGAAAAGTCTGTAAAGTGCGCCCCACTATGCATCACCAGTCAGCATTTTCATACGGGCGAGTCCCTTGACAGCCAATGCATTCAGAAATAGGGTCATAATTTCCTTTTCAGTGAGCTGGTGCAGTTCATCAATCAGTCTTAGTTCTTCCAGAACCTTGAGGGTTTCAGCAAATGCCGCTTTATCCATTTCATCTCGAAGGGTAGGGGCATAGTATGTCAAAAGCTTCGTACGAATAGAATCAACTGGATTCATGGTAATCCCTCAGACATTTTTTTGGTAAACTCGGAAAAATCACTAGCTGCTTGCTCATGATCATCTGCAATTCCGCCTGAAGTTATTCGAAAGAAACTGGTCTCTTCAGGAAGATAAGGAGAATCTATAAGCTGAACCCGAATAGACCCAGAAGGTTGTCGGGAGAGAAAAATGCGATGTGTTGTTCCATGTGCAACAATGTTGCCACCCACTGCAACCTGCTTTTGATCTGCAAACAGTTCAGAAACATTGGCCATTACTTGGTTAGTTACCACAACAGCTCTAGGGAATTTTGGGGCAAAGCTGGCCAATTGGTTCAGATCATTGATGTGCCTATTCAGCAATTGTTGCCGTTCCATCAATTGTTCTTTTCCCAAAAACTCAGCCCGAAAGTTGGCGGTCAGTGAATCCACTATAACCAAAATAATTTTGGAATCACCTGATTGGTGGATGGCCGAAACTAACTCCATCTGTTTTTGCGTATTGTGCGCCTTTCCGACATATATACGATTTAGCACCATTTCAGGGTCTGCACCATAATGTTCACAAATTTGGATTATTCGTTCAGGACGAAAACTTCCTTCTGTATCAATATATATTGCCTTCCCGCCATTGCCGCCAAATTCTTTTGGAAGAACACTCATCACCAATAGTTGAAGGCAAATCTGTGTTTTTCCTGTCCTATACTCCCCGAAAAATTCGGTAATTGCCCCCTGTTCAATACCACCTCCAAGCAATCGATTGAGAGCCTTGCTTCCTGTATCTATCCGAAAGTATCCCTTTCTGGTCTTTAGAACTGCATCGGCACTTTGGAAGATCGATGAATCCAATAATGGTGAAGAAGGTGTTTGGTCATTGAGGGATGTTGCTTTTGAGCTGTCGGAAGGAAAGGTCATTTCAGGGAAGCACCATGATTCTAGAGGGAGTGCAGAAATAAAAACAAATGTGAATGGTTTGTAGAGTCACAGGGAGAGGATTCCGAAAGTATTGGCTCGTATGTAAATCTGGAAAAATACTTTCACCAAGCTCACCCCCTCCCTACTTACAAAATGGCCGTACAGCCTTTTATATTTGAAAAAACAACAAATAATTGGATGTTGAAGATTGCCGCATCGATTCAGGAGGAAAGACTACCGGTCAATGGACAAAAGTTGCCTCGATTTCAACGATTAATCCATGAATGGCTACCGGGAAACATTCACCTTGTTGAATCCGATGACATTAAACAGGTCAACCAAGACATGCATTGCGTGATTGCAGATGCATGTATGGGCAATTGGAAAGTGACCATAATAGATGCAGCCAATTCGTTCAATCCCTATCTTTTGGACAGATATACAGAAAATGAGGATACAACCACGATTCTCAAAAAAATCCTGCTGGCACGTCCCTTTCAGACACAGCAGCATGTTTCGTTGATTGATCAAGCATATCGGCAAATACGGCACAACAGGCAACTAGTGCTGGCAACATCGTTCTTTCAGCCATTCAGACAGGCACTGAAGGAAAACGCTGAGGAAAATATTACAGTCGACTTGATGCAGTCAGTTCGACTACTGCAAAAAGTTGCAGTCAAGGGGGCAACAGTGATTGTCACCGACAAGATATCTGCTTCAAACCCCCTTATTCCATTTTCAAAGGTTCATTTGCAATTCAGAAATTTGGGAAGCAACATATGGTTGGATCAACTGCTTGCTCATCCATTTCTTCCACCAAATCAATATAGGCATGTTGAGCAGCAGGTCAAGAAAAGCCTGTCACAGCAACTGACCTTGCACGACTTCTTTTGAGGAAGGAATATGGAATTAATTGGCTGGATAATCAATATTTCATTTCAGAAGGATGAAACACACATATGGATCAAAGACGAGCACAAGACCCTTCACCATCTTGCAGTAAATTACCATCCAATAATGTATGTTGATGCAGAAGGAATGAATCGCAATGAAGTGGAAGAGCTTACACAAAAGGCAGAAAAGCATCCCCATGTGGTGAAAACCAGAAACATGTTCGCATTTGCCTCAAGTGAAGCTATGCGGGTCACACCTGTCATCGAGGTCAAAGTAAAATCACCCCGTTTGTTTCCCACTGTTGTGAATGATTTTCGCCAATTGAAGCGCCCGTTGCTCAATATGGATCTCCATCCCCGTGAAAAATTTTTCTTGGACACAAAATCATCCCCTTTGGCCAAATGCAGGATTAAAGTTGCACCGAATGGAGAATTTCAAATACACATGCTGGAGACAATCAGGAATGCCCTTTATAGTGTCGTGCCCCTGAAAGTCATGGCAATTGATGTTGCCGTAAAAAAAGGAGACAATCCTTTTCCATCAGAAACAGATCCAATAGATTCAATTGAGATAACTGTCTTTTCATCCCATGAGCTTTTGAACACAGATTTTATGGCCAATGCGATGCCAGCAAGCTATTCCCTTTCCCCAAAAAATTTGTTGGATGTATTGGCAATGGTCGAAGGGGACGATATACAGTCATTTTGCATAGAATTGGATTCAAATCAGCAATTGGAATACAGATCTGATCAAATATGGGGATACATTACATTGAAGCCCCTTTCACTTACTGCAAAAGTATCAAGGGCATATTGGGAATCGGATGCCTTTCTTTTTGAAGATGCGTTTAATGAACCACAAGCCCTTATTCTATTGGCAGGTCTGGTGCAATATTATGATCCGGATGTGCTGATTGTCACCAATGGTGATCGATTTACCCTTCCATATTTGGCAAATAGGGCAAAATACTGGGGAATAGAGAATGATTTCCAATTAGGGAGGTTGCCATGCAAATTGCCCTTGCACAATGGTTCACAATCATATGTAAGCTATGGACAGATCCATCACAAAAGCATGCCAATCTACATACCGGGCAGAATTCACATTGATAGAAAGAATTCACATTTTTTTGAAGATTCAGGGTTGTTTGGAGTTATTGAATTGAGTCGGTTAGGAGGTGTCCCCCCTGACAGATGTGCAAGAAGTACCATCGGAACTGTTTTGACCTCAATTGAATTCATGATTGCATCAACCAGCAATCCGCCGATACTTATTCCTCAAGGCAAAGCAAAAGGGGAGCTGTTTAAATCGAGCGAATTGCTTTTGGTGGCAGACAATGGAGGAATAACATATCCTGCACTGCCTGGCATGTATGGTAAAGTGTGGGGAATTGATTTTGCATCTCTGTATCCTTCAATCATGCTTAAACACAATATCAGTTCAGAAACAGTACTTTGCAAATGCTGTAGTGATACAGGGGAAAAGGTACCTGAGATAGGTTATCACATATGTGCCAAAAAACGAGGCATAGTGCCTCAGACAATGAAGCTGATTCTTGAAAAAAGACTGTTCTACAAGTATCTTCAAAGATTTTGTACAGATCCCATGCTCAAGAAGAAGTATTATGGAATAGACGATTCTCTTAAGTGGATATTGGTTAGCTGTTTTGGGTATTTAGGATTCAAGAATGCTCGATTTGGATCCATTGAGAGCCATCAAGCAGTAACGGCCTATGCAAGACACTATTTGCGCATTGCCCAGCAAGTTTGTCAAGAGCATGGATTTCAGACGATTGCAGGATTGACTGATTCCTTGTTCATACAGGCACGTGATGACAGGTACAATACTTTGGAAAACGTAACCAAGACAATCAAGGCCATCTCAGAACGGACAGGCATTGCCATCAATGTAGACGGATATTTCAAATGGATTGTGTTCACAAACATCAAAGGCCATTCGGGAATTGCAGCATTGAACCGTTATTTTGGGGCATACGACGATGGAAGATACAAAATCAGGGGAATATTGGGCAGGCAACATTCTACACCCCCTGCTGTCAAGGAATTTCAAAAGGAGATACTTGAAGCAATGGCCAACCTTCCAGACCCAGAAGGGGTAATTCAGGCAGTTCCTGAATTGTTTACCATCCTTGAAAAATGGAAAAGGGATCTGAAACACCGAAAAATTGATCCAAAAAACTTGGCATTTTCCATCAGAAGTGGAAAGGAAAACTATGTTTCCAATACTGTACAGGCACTTACGGCTAAACGATACCAAAAGTTCGGAAAACATGTCAAGGCAGGAGAAAAAATGCGATACATAATTGTGGACAATGACAGAACGGATATAGACAGAGTTCGACTAGTTGATGAAAAGCCTTCTGAATACGATGTTCAGTGGTATTTGGGATATTTCGAAAAAGCATTTCTTGAGCTGGTTGACCCATTTATGCCAAAAGAAGTGTTGGATGGGAAATTAAGGAAACAAGAAAGCATTTTGCGATGGATTCAATTGGAAGCATCTGCGTCAAAAAAAAATTTAAATCATGAGACCGCTCGGGAACACAATGGCATTTAAGGATGTACTGGACTATCCAGTCTTCAAAACAATCAAGGCGGACGATGCAGAATCCTTTGACAAGAAAGTGACAGAAATGTTGCAGGACGGATGGGAGATAGACAATTCCTTCCACCATCTTTTGCCTGATGGCAAAGAGATGTTTGTAGCATTCATGTACAAGGATATAGCCGATATTGTCGAAGACATAGAAATTGAGGGGCCAGTTTATGATGATATGGACGAGGATGATTTGGAGGACTATGAAAATGAGCTTGATGACGATGAGGATGATGAAGATTTGATTTAGTCCATCTTTTTGGCTTCACTCTTATATAGTTAATAGGGAAACTCCATCCATGGGCAGAAAAAGAATTGTAAAGACCTATAAGGATACAAGAGCAAAAGGAGAAAGCTATGCAATCGAAGGGAATCGATACATGGTTAAAGTGGAATTGGTCAGTATCAAGATGGAAGAAGAGGCTGATACCATTGGCAGAATTTCAGAAATCTATCTGGAATGCGGGAAGGACAAGATGCAAGCAAATAGGATACCAAACAAGGGTGAGATAAAATTGGAAAGGAATGAGGTGTTCAAGCCAAGAGGTGGGATCACTTTGTTCACTGCATTTGTCGAGAGCAACGATGGTGGGAGCTATGAAATTCCGTTTAAAGTAAAGGAAAAAGACTTTACCAAGGACGAGACGCTGGTAGAGACGACGCTTTCCGTAACGTTGGGACAGACGCAGGAATATTTGGCATTTGATGAGAATGGTGTCAAAGTCAAGATATCTGTTGCAGGAAACAAAACACGGTTCTAGGGGTTCCAATTGTCATCAGGATACCCTTCATCAACAATGTGTTCAAATAGCCGAATCAGTTTGTCTGTTGTCTTTTGGATATCATGTTGCTGAACATCAATAAAGGCCTGTTCAACAAGCCGTCCGCGTATGGAAGGTTCAAGGACATAGTCCAAAGATGTGGCGAATCCTAGAATGTCCTTGGCTCGATAGCAGTTTACATCATTGATCAGCCAATCAAAGACTTCTATGTCTCTAACTACAACTGGAGTTTTTGTTGCGGCAGCCTCCAATGGGGGAAGACCTTGGGTTTCAATGTGAGTGGTGACCAGCAGTGCATCAATTGCATAATAGAATTCATGAATGTCTTCTACAAACCCAATTAACTTCATGTTTGAAGGAAGCTTGCCCAAATATCTGTTGAAAAAGAAGCGAGGATAGATTGGCTGTGACTTTCCAACCCAAATGAACTGGTAGTCAGGGCGAGCAAGAGCTACCTGCTTAAAGTCTTTCTGGCCCTTTCGAGGAAACAACGAACCAATGCCTCCGATAATTGGTCGATCCGGATCAAAATCATAGGTTGATGCAAATTTTTTCCTGGCCTGTTTTCGGATTTCCGGCGTCGGCACTTTGAATGTCTCCAAAGGAATTCCATTGCTGATTGGGATGGCAGGAGACTTGACCCCAATTTCCCGAACACATTTTTTGGCAAATTGGGATACGGGAATTAGAATAGGTGCGAGGTTGTAATAATATCTCAAATAGCGACGCATGAATGGATCCATTAAGGTGTACCCATAGATTCCACCCACCATGTCCTGAGGAACTGAATGAACATGAACTGCAACTTTAGTCCTCTTCTTTGCTTTTTTGAGAAAAAGGGGGTTGAACCCAAAATGTATGTTGATTAAATCGTATGATTCCAAAGGTTTTTTTCCATTATAGTCCACTTCAAAACCTTTGGCACGAAGAGTCTGTGTAAGTCGTTTGGGTGCAAGTTCAACACCACCGAACGTTGCCTTTTTTCCCTCTTTTCCTGCACCAACGATGTTGATTTTCACACTCCAGAATTTTCACAAAAGTTATATCCATATTGGTGCTTCTGAAGGAACTGACAAAATAATCGATACAACAACCACAAATTCCAATCAAAGCCATTACCATAGTCCAATGGCTTGCAGGTCTTCAATTGGTTCTACAAAGCTGCAAGAGCCAAAGGAATGGAAAACAGTGGATCGTCTTTTCATTATTTCATCTGTTGCCAATGACTTGTCTCTCCAGCTAAATGATTGTTCTTCAATACGAAAGTTGGTCAAGTTTGGTTCCTGAAGAAGTTGTCTGGTTTCATCCAATGAAAGGTCAAATATGGCTGCAGCAAGGACATTGAGAAAACCATGCATATTAACCCCTATTGACGGGTCATAATGGAAAAACGGATGATGAAGCCCTGCTGTTGCTTTAAATGCTATTTCATTGGATTTTACCAAATGAATGAATTGGGCGAGCTGTGCAATTGATGGAAACATTTTCTTTTCTGTCCCGCCAGTCCTCACTTTGCAGTGAAGGTCAACGGTGCTATTTTCTTCCCTGATTGATTTGATAATTGCAAGTTGGGTTGCAAGCGTGTTTTTCCAATCACCAATAAAATAGCCCTCAAAATAAATCGAGGAAAGAGTGCCTTCGAAACGATCGAGTGTAGACTGTATGTCCATAAACAATCCTTCCATCAGTGTTTTGTCAGGAGTTGAATACAAATCCAACGGAAGTTTGATTTCCATCATGGGCACTAACGCATTGAATTGTTCCTCCAAATTCTGGATTACTTCCAGATCGCTTTGTAGATTAGCAATAAAATCTGAATTGTTTGTGCCTCCAGATCCAAGTATAGAGAACTCAATTGGATGTGGGAGCTCATCAAAATCTGCTTTGAAAGGACGAAGGTTGTTGACTTGGGATATGGGAAGCACAAACCGACTGAGCAACCAACGCTCCTCTGACTCAAGGTAGTGCAGATAGTTTCTCATTGCATGGTTCAGTGGCAATTTTGCAGGAGGGAACAAGCCTGCATAATCAATGGAATTCTCCAGCATTTTTACTAATGATTGCTTCACATGTAGACGAGGGAGTCAAGAAAAATAAGGTTTTGTTTGAAATGAAGATTACGAAGGAAGAACCAATTCAAAGGAAATTGCGTCAATACTCTGTATGTTGAAGTGCATTGGCAAAAATAAAAT
>JALUTL010000018.1:3350-18388 GCA_027016475.1 Candidatus Heimdallarchaeota archaeon | reverse complement strand
ACCATTCTTCCCAAGGCCTCTCTTGTGCCAATTTGACCTAATGCCCAATAGCAAGCTTTTCTTACCTCCAAGTCCGGATTGGCTAACAAGTCAAGCAGGATGCCTTCCGATTTGAATGATCCGATCAGGCCCAAACCGAGTATTGCCCCAACCAATTTCCCTCGTGGAAGATCTTTATCCTTTAACATATCAACATAGTCACTTTCTGCTTTCAAGCCAAGTTTTGCTGCCAAGAGGTAAACACCACTCACAACCTTTTCATGTGGGTGTTCAGTCAACTCTTCAAAAGCTGCTGAAAATCTATTGTTTTCGTTTGATTCAACCCACATGAAGGTGCGACGTCTTCCATACTGACCAAGACCGAATGCATATTCAGTTCCAGGATCCCTAATCTTGGAAGGCCAAATTGTCAACGCATATGGGAAAAACAATGGGATGTATGCCCAATGAAAATTGACTTGTGAGGATGAAACTGTCCATAAGGATATCAGGACGGAGGTCAATATCAACAAAATAAGATCAAGCCAACGCCTCCAAGGTTTTGAGAAGAAGTATCCTCTTTCTATTGCACGAGTCCAAAAGTAGGTGCCAAGTCCAAAGCCAATCGCAGGCATGGAAACAAGAAAGATTGTGAAGCGGATGATTTCTTCCAAGCCAAGCCGTTCAAGCTGTCGATACGTTGCAGTTACAAACAAGAGGTAGATATATAGCAAACCTGAGGAGATTCCTGCTATTCTCGGGTTCATTTTCCACCCTTTACCTTCTATAATCCTGATGTCCTCAGTTACATTTAATGGAAATACTTCGTTCAAATTCTTGGGATCATCCATGAATCCACCAGATGCCAATGCCTGCAAAGATATAGGTGTTGGATGATCCAAAAATCGATAGACTATAGGCAGAACAATCCTTAAGACAATCATGGCCAAGAAAAATCCCACAAAAAGTCCTAGAGGGTTCTGTCCAGACACAAAAAGCGAAAAAATCAGATCTATTACAATGAATGAAGCTCCGACAATGAAAATTCCCTTACTCTGTCTACGGAAATCCTTGTACAAAGTCCTAATAATAACAAAGACCTCCTGAAATCCAAGAAAGATGGAAGGGATCGTTAAGACGATCAACGCGATTCTCAAGAACTCAAAGGCTGTTTGTATTTGGGTAACTATGTTACCGGGAATTGGAAGAAATGAAAACTCATCAATTGTAAGATTGATTATATCAAAAAGCACACGTCGGAACACTGATGAAGGAAGAAGAAGGTTTGACATAATTGAGTAAATAACCGGGGCCCAGAAATTTTTTGTTCGCCACCATAAAATCGCTGCAGTTAGCCCCCAAAAGAAGTTCACAATAACAACATAGAGGTAACTATCCCAATGAGGGAACACCTGCAGCACGTTTGAGAATGCAACTGCCTGAATGAGCCCACTAATGAGCACAGCCGACCCAAAACCTAACTTTGCAACGCGTGAGTAATTTGTAAGCAACCCTCTCAACAAAAATTCGATGCCGACATAAGTACAAAACAGCCCTCCAAATATCAAAAACCGTTCAATTTTGGCATTTTCGTCAGGAGATATGGTGGTATAGATAAACTTAAGGAAGAAATCAGGTGAAGTGACCAAGTTTTGAGTCCGAAATATGACAGTCGGCCCTCTCCATGCAACAAACAGGGTAGAAAGCACAATTTGCACAAAGAAGAAAAAGCCAAGTCCCATCATGATGTAGAACCATGTTCCAAGGTAGCCTCTCTTTCCGACAGATGGAGCATAGTTTATCCTCATTGACTTCATCCGATAGTCGGTTGCAATAGCCAAAATAATTGGAAAAACGATGCTAAGCGTCATATACAGGTTGATTACATATTGTTGCGAAATGGATGGATCAGGATCGAAAAGATCACCTGATTTCCCAGTTAATGTGCCGATAATTGTGTTTCCAAAAAACAATCCAATAAGCAGTGCAAATATATATGCAGGAAAATAAATCGAATAGAACAGATTGAGGAACATAGGACCTGTAAACTGGTCAATTTTATTGACTTCCTCTGACATTAGAATTCTACCTCCTCATCACCAACTTCTACGGACAAAATTGCATCCACCCTAGCCTGTTTCAAACGCCTGTATTTTTTGATTCTTCCAACGATCCTGTTAATAATATACGCTACAGAGATAAAAATGGCAATGGCCATTGATATTCTAAGACGGATATTGCGAACAACCTGAATAGTCTGGATTAGGTTATTGTCATTTTCATTCAGTTCGGTAACCTCATTCTCTATGTCCACTAATACCTCCAATGTAAGATTTTTTTGGTCATAATTGAGAAATGTCCGAAAGGTATAGGTGACTGTATCGTTCACTTGCAAAAACGCACTCTCGTCTTCTACAACGTTCTTTCCATCCAATGCAATTTCAACTTTGAAGTTTCCTGCCGGTAGGGAGCCGTTGGCAATTATTGTTACGCTGACAAAAAGTGAAGAAAATTCCTCAACTGGTTCGGGAAATACATCAATTGAAGCTATGGCAAGGTTTGTGAACCTATACCACGTAAATGTGGCGTCTGACACATTTCTGTAAAGTGTTTGGGTATTCAGCGGCAACAGCAAAAATGACAGGCTAGGTGCCATGATATGACCATACTTGCCATGAGAAATTCCAAATCCAAAAAGACTATGATTTCCAATGACTGCATTTGGAACCGGTTTTCCGGGAAGTTCAAAAGTCTCGAATTTTTGCTTGATCAAGACTTCCCTCATTCCTTCGAAATATTCCCCGTCAGCATAGTTAAGGACAGTAAGATTTGTATTGGAATTTAGCACAGAAAAATAGCTTGAAACGCCAATTGGAACTGTGAATAATTCTCCAGCCCTCATTTCAGGGGCAGCGATTAATTGTACAGCGGAGGATCTTAGAATTCCCCCATAGGAATGCCTGACAAAGATCTGAACATCGATGTCAGCGTAGTAGGATTTTATTCCCCTAATATTGCGATCCAATCGCAACTTGGATCCTTCGAAAATTGTCACGTTTTCCTTGTAGTTGAACGGATACTGAATCTCGATCACAGTCGGGCTTTCAGGAAAAATGACAATTTCTGAATAATCATCCTCATCTTTGTCCAAGTCGAAAGCTGAAGTAGGGAAAATATATTCTGTTCCTCTCAAAAACTTTGGAACACCCATGGTCGCAACATAACCATTTGTCATGTCCGGAGAGAAAAACGCAACCAATGTTGGCTTTGTGGTATTAATGTAGGCCCCATATGAAACAGGAATTGTTTTGGTTGTAAAGGGCGCAGTAATTGTCTCCGTTACAGTGCTTCCATTTTGATGAACTACATTCACAAAGGTCAACTGATCCTCGGTAAATACAGATACATATCCGTCAAAAGGTGCACGATATTCAAATCCTCTCATCCTGTCTGGCATCACAGAGTATGCAAAGGAAATATCCCTATCCTTGTCTTCTGTGTCCCTGAGAACAGTCACCTGTGCTGGGGAAGACAGTCGAATCAAAGAACCGTTAGTCAGCCCGGGACTGTGAAATGGGTCAAACTCCAATGTTGAAGGTTCATTCACAATTTGCTGGTTAACTCCAGATTCATCCATTGCAAATGAAGTAATCACAACTGATGGTTGGATAATTGTTACCCTTACCTTTGCCAATCCATCGGCATGACTTTCATCAAAAATTAGCGGGATATAATAGTCATAGAAAATGAAACCCCCACCGCCTCCGCCTCCACTGCCACCTTGTGGAGGTACAGGGTCTCCTTCAGAAGAAGAGGCATCAATTTGAATTGAAAAAGATGCAGAAAACAGCAGAATCAAAATGATAACCAGGAATGCTCGAGGTTTTCTAGGAATGTGCAAACGCATATCGACATTTGGAGTCAGGATTCAGCAATATATCAAAGTAATGATTTCTGGCAATCAATTCTGTCAACATCTTCAAAAGGTTTCTTCCCTGTGCTTTTCACACACAGGAAATGCATAATCAATGAACTCGGCCCCAATTCTCACCATCAGAATAACCTGCCGGCGAGTCTTCTCTCCGCAATATGAACAGAAGGTAGGATGTAGAAGCAATTCATATCGTTTCCGGGCTTTCGTGAATTTTAGTTTCAATTCCTTGAGGTTTGCCTTCCATTGTTCTGTAATGGTTTTCCCAATTTCTGTTCCTTTTGGTCGATAACCAGTAACCATAGTCAACAAATACCATAAAATCATGTCCAGTAATCGGACAAACTTTTGTGGCGGTATATATTGGATGCCAAAGATGATAATTGAAAGCTTTTCATCAGACGAAACCATTTGGGTATCAATAGGAAACGTTCTCCTTGCGTTCGGGTAGACATATTTCTTTGATATTGCCTTCATAGCCTGATTAAGCTTTTGGTAAAGAAGAATGAACAGTCGCCGATCCTTTACAAGCTTTGACGGAATCTGAAGTTCGATTTTGTTGGCCCTTACTTGAAACACACGCATCCCAACGGCCTGGTTGAAACTTCTAAGAATCAGTTTCATTATTTCGTTAGGATAGTGCAACAATGAGCTCATTTCAACTTGCATATAGCTTTTGAACCCTATTAATAAATACAGAGTGAATTAAAAGTAAATTATTTAGGCTCCCTCACCCCCATTCAGGATCTAATGATCCTGGGAAGGATCCAACCCGACGGGTGGTGGGGAAGCCATCTTCCCTATTGCAATTATACTACATTCTAATTAATGGATATTGGGGATAAAATTCAGAACGGACAAGAATGTAAGAAAAATTTTTAAAACCATTCTGTTTTATAATTTTAACACAAGTTACATTGATTGAAACACGATAATCAAGGTATACGTTGTTAAAAAAAAATTAATCAGTCTATCAAGTTCTACCCATAGAAAAACTTAATCTTCTGGATAAATCAAATCGGAATTCAATGGATTCTTTGTTGGTACCAACAACCCATAGCCTCTTGCCACGAGTTTTTCTTTTTGATTGACCAGTTCACCTTCGATACAAACCAATGTCTCCCCTTTGAACACAATTGATGATTTTGCCAAAAGAACCTCTCCTACAAAGGCCGGGCGGAAAAAATCGATGTTCAACTTGGCTGATGCGTGGAAAACTGACTCCCCAACACTCATCAATGTAATCCCCATCAATTCATCAATCATGGTTGCTGCTATCCCTCCATGCAAACTTCCATTCAGGTTCAGCATATCATCCCGAACTATATATTTGAGAACGATTTCTCCTTCTGCAACCGAGACGACTTCATTGTTTAACCAATGGTTGATCCTAGAATTGGTTTTCCTCATTTTTTTCCCGACAAAGCATTGAAGAGATTCTAAGGGTTCCATAGAGCAGGTTCTATATCGATGCAATTAAAGAAAGTGGAAGTGGGTATATTCCTATGGAAACTTGCCAATCCAATTGTAAAACGGGAGGTGAAGTTAATTTCTGACGATCTTGTAGATTTAACAAAAGTGGATTGGTATGCAATTGATTGGCAGACCGCCCAACAGACAGTTGTAGAGTTCTTTCATCAAAATGGTTTTATGAGCTTTCATGAACGGAGAAGTCCAAAAGGCAGACTTGACGGCCTTGTGGTGAAGAGTTTCGATGACAAAGCTGTTTTTGGAGTGGTGGAGGTAAAGCATTATCAAAAGGTTTCACCAGCTCTTGTAAAAAGTGCACTCAGGCAAGCGTACAACTACGCCTTGGCATTGAAAAAAAGACATGCCACAATGGGTGGAAACATTAAGGCTGTCAGAAATTACTTTGTTGCAGTTGTTTTCACAAAGGATTTCCCAGTAACTCAATTTTCACTGAATTTTCCACAAAGTGAGGACATACTTGTGCTCTACACTTCGCCGCTAAAGCTCGAACATGTTCTAAAGAAATGCGGATTGATTGACGATCAGCAAGGGTTAGAAGTCTATCTCGATCCGCCACCCAATGATGACTGAACTTCCTTTGCCATGTCAAAGTTTGTCTTCATGAGGTTGGTATATGCTTTTGCAACCAATTCCCCACTAGGTTTCTGCAAAGTGCATTCCATGTTGATTATTTTACTGCCTTGCTTCACTATGTTCGATGTTGCAATCAACCGCTCACCCTCCATCACAGCCTGAAAATAATTTACATTCAGATCTATGGTCGTAAAGAAATTGGTTTCGCCAGTGGTAAACATTGTAATGCCCACCAAATCATCCAACATTGAGGCAATTACCCCTCCATGAAGTGTTTTGGCGGGATTCAACATATCATCCCGTACGACGTATTCCACAGAAATTGAACCTTTTCCAGCATCAAGCAACTTTCCCCCTAGCCAATGGGTAAACTTGGATGGCACAGAGACCAAAGATTTGCCAATCATACTTTGTATCATTTCTAACTGATTCTGCATCAAGATGAGACTCCATCAAGGTTATTTATTCACTAACAAACAAGCAATGCAAATTTGATTGAACATTTGCCTTTTCTTGCTACAAATACCTATAAAAGTCAATTAAACACAATTCCTTGTAGTAGAGGCTATACAGTTGGAAGAATCGATTTCACACCTGATTCATCTAGTGAAAGAGTTAGGCCATTTAGCGAAAATCTTCAATAAAGAGATGACAGAATTAGCCAAGGAAAAGATAAACAACATTGAAGAATATTGGAACCGCTCATTTTCAGGCATTCCAAATTTTTTGGAGCTAAAACCAACAACAAAAATAGATCTTACAAGTAAGCGCCTTTCCCTAAAAGAAATGGGAAATTTGTCATCCAATGGAATCAAATCCAATTCATTTTCAATATCGAAGGTCTTTGTGCCCCATTCTTTGAACCTTCCTCATGGAGTAATATTACAGTATTATGTACTTCGTAAGATCATTTCAACAAAGATTTTTGTGAAAGAAACCACTTCGGAGCTAGCATATCTTCTGATTCATGAATTAGTGGAACAGGTAGAAATACAGCAGATGGTTGTTGAACAGTGGAAGAAAGATCATCGCAAACGCACCAGCGTGGATTATCCTACCATTACTCTGGATTTTTTTTCGTATTTCAAGTCGCTACAAGAGTTGAATCTTCCAATTTTCAGGAACAAGAAGGTGCCTGAACATTTTTTCCATTTCTTTGTTGACCTGTCATCTCAAACAGGATATCGTGCAGAGATTATACCTTATTCCCTGTTCCCACTTGAGATGGCAGATCTAAAATTACCCCACATTCGTTCATTGAAAATATTATGTGAATATCCTGTTCACTCATTGACATATATAAGCAAGAAAATGAGCATTTCGAGGCAGACATTATCCAAGCACCTTTTTCTGTTGCAGAGAGGGTATTTTCTCGGACACAGAGTGTTTTTCAGCCCAAACGCTGTGGGCTTCAATACATACCTATTGTTATTCCGCGGCCCTAGCAATTTACCTTTGGATGTATTTCAACGGATGAGCGGTCTCTATCGTCTAGTAAGGTATAAATCGTTGGAAACATTGTATTTATGCCAGTTCCACCATCCAAATTCCATGGAAGAACAACATAAACTTTTTTCATGGTTGAAGACTATCAGTCATTGCAACAGTCCAAGAAGATTCACTGAAATGCAAGTATACAGGACGCCCGTCATTGGTGTCGAGGTTGAAGAGCACAGATATATCAAGCAAAACCCTGAGCTGTTGGATGAGGAAAGCAAATCTTGGAAGCTGGGTGAATCATCGGAAGTCAACTTAGATAGGCCGCCTATCCAGATAGAAATGGATTTGAAACAGAGGATGATGATTCTGAACCTGCTGAATTATGGTGACCCGACTGACAATCTTCGAAAGCATCTCAAAATGAAGAGCAATGCTTTCTATGATTTCAAGAAAAAGTTGGAGAAAACAGGTATTTTGAGAAAAATGCGAGTAATAATTCCTAAGCAAGACCTGATTACAGGATTATTTTTTGTAAATGGCTCTTTGTCGACATATAGAGAATTCTTGGAAAATGTGGCTTCAAAAGTGCCTATTTCTTTGACCTATCGTTACAAACTGCACAATCTGGACGATTCATTTGAGTACACTGCACTCAAAGGGAGCAAAGAGTACAAAGGGGTTTCATTTCTGACCTTTCCGTCAATGCAGTTACGATACATAATTGAAGAAATCTCTGCAATTGATACTGAATTCAAGTTTGCTGGGATACAGACAATACGAGGTGCAACACCAATATTTGAGTTCACTCCTACTGAGAAGGGATGGATTTCAAATGGATTTCCTGAAATTTGTTTCAGAAGACAACATGATAGTGAATTGATATAAACATTATCCCCAAGGATCTGGTTGAGGAGGGTCTGTGGGTGGAGGATTATTTCCGTTGCCTCCGCCATCCATGAAAAAAATGGCGATGAATGAGAGAGTAATTGTCGCCAGCGTTTTCAGTGCTGTAGGTAGAGTTAGTACTAGAGAAATCATAGTGAGTGATAATTTCTTAATGAAATTACATGGGTAATTTTGTAGAAGCACAACTGTTGTCCCAAAGTGCCATTGGTTGATAAGAGCGGAGTTTCAACCAGTGATTGAAGGAAAAATGACTGAGAAAAATCTTGAAATTAAATTTTGAGAACATATTTTTTTAAGTCATAAAACAATTGTTTCTTTGAATAAACATTTTCTGCTAAGTGTATAATATTGGAAAGCAGTGATTCATAATCATGATTGACAGCATAGACATCAATTCGCCCACCCCTCCCTCGACCACTTATCGTCCGCTTCGTCATAAATCCTTTCAAAACCAAGTCATCAAAAACTGATTTTAGTCCTGTATGGGAGAGGGGATCAAAAAGCTTGTTCTCTCCTCTGAAATGACCAAACTCCCTCCTTTTCTTCTTTCTGTAGTTTACAAAGTTCGTTATTAGCTCTTCCATTGTTGAGGTGACTTGTGGCTGCTGTTTTGTGTAGGTAAGCAATTGCTTTAACCAATTGTGATAGACAGAAATGGGATAAAACGAGCCAGTTTCATACTGCCAGAAATTGAAACATTCTAAATCACCAGTGTCTTTGATCCCAGTCCTGTGGGGATGAGCGAATAAGGAAACCACAAGTTTTTCAGGAGGGGTTAGATCGATATTTGAAGGGAAATGTTTCAGGTAAGAAGTTACTTCAAGTTCATAAGGGATAATTTTTTTCAAGGCATGATAGATTCTAATTAAATCAAGTAAATCCATACGATTGTTCATTAGTAGACAGAACAGAAGGTTCCTCATTCGGTCTCTTAGTCGATAGACTCTTGAGCAATGGTTTAGCCATGAGCGGATGTTTGCAGGATAAAGGTAGCCTAAGCTTGACCTTCCAGAAAGAATGCAAGGGTTCAATGAATGTACAAATATGTTCCACTCGTGTTCTGATGCTCTTCTAAAGAATTTCAGTGAAGGATACCTTTTCAGGACAGTATCAATACCCGAAGACAGAACAATTGCCTCCAAGATGCCTTCAATTAATTTTGTTCGAGTTTTTTTTCTGATGTGACTCTGAGACCACATGACATGTATTGATTTGCCTGAGACGACAAACTCCTCGTCTTGAAATCTACATTCAGGTCTTTTACAGAAGGCAGAATAACATGCGAATGATTTCAGGAGTTTTTTGATATACTCAATCCTTTGCTTGGTTTGAAGATGTTTGTGGACATAGATGAAGCATATTGGCTCTCCGGAAAAGAGAATCGGACTATAGCTTCCCATTTGAGATAGTTTGTTGCTTAACAATTCATTGAACAGGGACGTTGCTTCCAAAAGTTGCTTCTCTACATTTCTCTTATGACGAAGAATTTGCTCTACTTTGGGCAATCCTAAAAAGGTATTTGATGTTCTAAATGAGATAATTCCATTTTGCCTTAATGCCACCTTGATTTCGGTCTGGGAAGGTGGAAATAATTGTCGCCTCTTTGGTCCATGCTTGTTCAAAGAAGTATTTTTTGAAATCTTGGCGTCATATGGAACAGGATTGAGAAACCGTAGTCCTAAAGACTTCGAATACAGTTCAAACCTTCTTCTTATTTCTCCAAAGGCATTTGAATTGCGTTTGAGGGGGGTATGGAAAACAGACAGTTCAGAAATCTTCAGCATGGTGTTGTATTTGTCCAAAAGGTTTACAGGTATAGTCATTGTAACAATGATTTCCATTCTCAGCAATTTTCTCCCACCCCGGGGATGTTGGAGGGGGCGTAGAGATAAACTCCGGTCTCCCATTCGTGTTTGGAGACCTGCCCCTATATGTTTATTCCAATGGTAAATTTAAACATTTCTAGGTTTCATTTTTTGGCCAACTTTATTGCAGTTTGAATTATTGGAAGAAAAGTTTCCGCTTTTAAAGAAGCCCCACCTACTAGACCACCGTTAATGTCAGGCTGTTTCAAAAGCTCTTCCACATTGTCAGAATTCATAGAACCACCATAGATTATGGGGATCTTCTCCGCAATTTCTCCAAACCGTTTGAGCATCCAATCCCGGATATCGGCATGAATTTCCTGAGCCTGCTCAGGGGTTGCGGCAGTAATTACGTTTCCTCCAGGATTAAGAAACCTATTGTTGATTGCCCACACGGGTTCGTATGCAATCACTATTTTGGAGATGTCCACTATGCCTTTCAGCCCACTCAGGAGTTGTTCAAAGATAATGCCCTTCGTCTTTCCAGCGTCCCGCTCTTTTGCGGTTTCACCAACGCAAAGAATAGGTATTAAACCATGGTCAAGCACTAGCTGGAGTTTAATGTTGATTAAAGCATCCAATTCATTCAAAATTCTCCTTCGTTCACTATGTCCCAAAATAACATATTTGCAGCCAGCCTCTTTCAATGTGTGAATAGAAACTTCTCCCGTAAGTGCCCCTTTTTCAATAACAGCCACATCTTGTGAACCCAACTCGATTGTTTTTCCATCAAGAACTTTCCCACACTGATAAATCATAGGAAAAGACGGCGCTATAAATGCCTTGACAGTTGAGGGAAGCGATGGAAACTCCCCTGAAATTTGTTTTATGTTTTCCACCGCTTCTGCAAGTGACGTATACTGCATTTTCCAATTGCCGCCGATAACGTAGTCCATATGTTTTTTCGAAAACAAGGTGTTAAATGTCTTCATTTTACTTTCAGGAATGATGAAATATCAAAAAATTCGTTTTCATCAAATCTCTCCTGTTTTGGCGTAAAATGGAATCGCGTTATCCTTGTTTTTCACATAAAGCATCAATATCCAGAAATAGAGTATTGCAAATCCGAAAGTTCCGAGAAAGAACACAGTACCACCTACCGCAATGATTTGGAATTCGGCTGTTAAAAACCCATTTGCAGCAACTAGGGCTCCAATTGCAAGAATGAATAATACAAAGACCATATACCTTTCATGCAATATCTCCGACAGGCTAAGAGTGTCTCTCTTCCCACTAAAGAGAATCGTGTAAACCTGAAATGCTGAAATTCTATGCAATGCACCAATCATAATGAATGTCAATCCAAGCAAGAAGCTTCCATGAATGTGGAAGTCTCTGAAGTTATATGGGGAAGCACTGATTCCAAACGCGGTTCGGATATTCGGGTCAATCAATATGAAACCGAGGATTGCTCCAAATACAAGCCAAATGAATCCCCATCCAAAGAACATTCCAGTGATTTTATGCTCAATTGGTTTTTTCCTGTTGGTAGTCTTGATGCTTTTCACCATTGCATAGAAGACAATGATCCAATTAATTACCCAAAATAGCCCACCCACAATTGTAAGAAGGGAAATGTCAACCACAAGTCCAAACAGAAATGCAACTGTCGAAATCAGGGCAAATAGAAAATGCATGTCAATTTGAGTTCTATAATCACGATCAATGGCACGATTCAGAAACATTGGAAGAATTCTTATCGTAGCCCCTTGAAGCACGAGTGATATCCAGCCGATGGCGAGGACATGGGTTATTTCCATTCTTGCCTCAATGAAATAGGTGTCAATATCATTGAAATACAGAAAATACAGCAGGTAGCCAATCCATAGGAAGACATTGCCTGCCAAGAAAAACTGTAGCGGGAACTTGAAAAGTTTAGATCTGGCGTGGTAACCCATCCAATATGAATGGATCACTAATATTGCAAAAAATAATATCAGTGCTAATAACGCAAATTGAGAGTTAATGCCAACCAAGGACAAACACAAAACAAATAGAAATACACTCAACAAGAAAATTCTTCTGAGCCATTCAGGTTCATATTTTCGAATTGCAAGAATTGCCCGGAAAAACTGAAGTTCAGCTCCTAAAATCAGCAGGCCTATCCATCCAAAAAATGCCAGCAGGTAATGTGTTGGGAAGAATGCAGAACCACCAATAATTGAGAAACCAAAAAGTATGCCGTAAATTTGTAGGGCCAAAAAAGATAGAAAGGCCCCAAACATTGTCCAAATCGCAATGGGTTCTCCTTTGAACATCAATACCCCATTGTTTCGAGGTTTTTAAATTATTTACAATCAGAGTGGCTATTTTGTGTTTCTAGTCAGAAGAAGCTTCCATATTCCTCGCCTTGAACCATTGAAAAATTTTTGATGTCTCAGCAAAGTGATCATCCAAACCCATAGCAAAATTTGATATGGAGAGGGCAAGAGCTGCAAAGTTGGTCTTCTCTTTTTCTTCGGTGCTCCATTGGTTGGTCATTTCCTCTTCATCATCAATGGTTGAAATGGGAATAAATTGTTCTGAAAATGATGTTACGTACTCTCCCGACAGTTCAAATATTTCATCATCAAGCCGCTCAACTGAAGGGGTCAAATCCTCCCAAGAATGAAGAAGGAATTCTTCTGCCTTATGAAATTCTTTGGTGATATAGTTGATTTCAGTGACTATATCTATATTGATGATGTAAACGATATACCGGATTCCTTTCTTGTCATAATCAATGTCCTGCTTTACCTCCAAATCTACCCGAATGGGCAAAAGATGGTTTATGAGATAGAAAACAATTTTCGCATTTCTGTCAGAAATTTCAATGTCTTCCATTTGGATTCCGTTGACCCATTCCTTGTCACGGGTGCACCGCAACAGGTAGTTCATGAAGGAAATAGTATACTCCTTCGGAGATGAAAGCTCATAGCCAAGGTCTCCAAAAACCTCAGCGACCAATTCATCCGTATTGATTTTCAATTGAATCACGTAGTGATTTTGGCCTATATATAGCGATCGATGGAGCTAGAGAAAAATTAATTTTTTTGGGGGATCTCCCGCTGAATCAATGCTTTGAATGTCATTTAACCATTTTGATTGCGACTGCCAAGCGGTCATAGTTCATGTCAATTCCAAAGCAACTGTGACCATGTTTGAGTGCAAATTTTGTTAAGAGGCCTTTACCAATGCAAGGATCGAAACATCGTATTTTTCGCCTTATGGACAGTACCTGATCCAAATATTCATGGGAATAGGTGAAAGTTTTGGGTAATTCTAATGTAGAGTTTGACATTACTGCCATAATATCTTGATTCCTTTTTTTCGCGTAACGGTTAGAGTAATGATCGGTGGGAGCCGAATAAAGGATTGGTAGGGTCATTATAGAAGCGTAATCCAAGGTATCTGCCAAGCCGAAAAACAAATCAGAGATTCCTTTACTAATTTCCAAATGGCATTCCTTTGGCTTTAGCTCGGCGATCATTCGAATTATACTTTCAAGATATGTTTCGTACGTAATGCTTACCGGTTTTCCAGCTAGCTTGTACCAATATCTAAAATAATCTGGTTTTGCTAAGCCACAGTAGACAAAGTCTATTGGCTTTATTTTTTGAAGGAAGGGGGTAAAGTCATCCATTCCAATTTCCCCGTGACAAAAGGCGAAATTGTCGTCTATTGAGATAATTTTCACTAATACGGGAAGATTCAATGCAATAATATATTTTCTTTTAAGTTGTCAGTCGATAGGAAATCCCTTTCCATTTCACTGCTTTTTGTACATACACAAGATAGAATGACTTCAGTAGAATGTATTGATAGATGGCCATGTAGATCGGAAAGAAAAACATATGAACAGTTATTTTCCTTGCCAACTGAAATTCGCCAAATAAACAAACCAATGCATAGGTAATGTAACCAAAAGCGCTAGCAATCCACAACAGCATTATTTCCTCTTTCAAAAAGAAACCAAGGATAAGGAGAATTAGCCACCCATTTGCCCATGCCTGCACAAAATTCACGCGGAGGAATGCGCCACTGCTCAGGGTTTTTGCACCTACTGCCAAGTTCTTTGAAAAGCCTTCGACCAATTCGGAGAAGCTGTTGTACATTTTTACTTCAACCAATTCGGGAGTGTCATAGATAATTGGTCTTATTCCGTTTGCAGCAGCTAAACTTGCCAACTCCATGTCCTCGATAATTGCAGAGGAAACAGATTGATGGCCACTCAGCCTTTCATAGGTCTCACGAGTAAACATCATGAATTGTCCATTGGCCAGATGACGATTTTTTGATCCTTTCATTCCTAACAGAGACAATGCTACAAACTGAAAGATGATAACTAAAGTGTATTCCCATAATTTTTCTAGCCTTTGTTTCGTCACGATGGAAAGAAACCCATCAGTTTCATTTAACAAGACAGGAACTAACTTTTTCAACGTGTTTGGAGAATGGATTGTATCTGCGTCGCTAAAGAGGAAGACTTGACCTCTGGCATTTTGACTTCCTATATGACAAGCCCAAATTTTTCCAGCCCAATTTGCGGGTCTCGGGGGTTCTTGGATTAGTTTTACAGTGGGAAATTCAGTTTCTACAATTTGATGTGTCGTATCATCTGAATTCCCCTCTACCACAATAATCTCAAAAGAGGGATAATCCAGTTTCAACAATGAATTGAGGCAATTCCGTATGTTTTTTTCTTCATTTCGGGCAGGAACAATAATTGATACCATTGGAAGTTCTGGCAATGTTAAATCAGGAGGAATATTTCTGCCTTGGTCAATCTGTGAAAAGAAATACAAAGATATTAAGATTATGCCAAAATAGATAAAGGAAATGACTTCAACAAGCATAATTAATACTTTTCTTTC
>JALUTL010000018.1:0-3340 GCA_027016475.1 Candidatus Heimdallarchaeota archaeon | reverse complement strand
CTCCTTCTCCGCTAATGACTTCGCATAAGAAATAAATTCCCAACAAATCCCTTTTTTCAGGGTATGTTTTCGCAAATATTACTCCCATGCTTTCTGTGTTTAATCCTGTTTTTTCTTTGACTTCTCTCTTGATTGCATCTTCAAGTTCTTCTCCAATCTTTGGCCTTCCTCCCGGAAAAGCCCATGTCAGATTTTCTATATCTTTTTCAGGTTTTCTTTTTCCAATTAAAATTTTTTTTTTTCATAGATTGATCAATATGAACTTCTTAAAGAATGAATTTTAAATTTTGATCCAGAATCGAATTATGACCAAAATGGAAAATCAGTCGGAAAAGTTCCCCGTTTATGAAATCAAAGGATCTGCCTATGAGAGGGGGATTGAACAGGGAAAGTTGTTGAAAAACAGGATCGAACACACTATATTATTCTACAGGAAGATCATCAAAGCCTCTACAAATGAAATTTTTGAGGCGGTCAATCCTTTTATAAAAGAAATTAATGATTTTGATGATTCTCTGGGTGCAGAAATTGAAGGAATAGCTGAAGGTAGTTCAATTGACAAAAAATGGATATATGCGCTCAATTGCAGAACTGAGCTGTTGGCCAAGTTCTCTGACGAATGTACGGCTTTATTTTTTCCGAAAACGGCGATACTTGGCCAGAATTGGGATTGGGCAAAGGAATTGGAGCATCTTGCAGTAATACTGAAGATTGATGAAGGCAACAACAAAATTCTAATGATGGCTGAACCAGGGATTATTGGAAAGATTGGTCTGAACACTCATGGGATTGGAGTAACCTTGAATATATTGACAAGCGGTTCAAACCAACATGGAGTGCCAATCCATCTAATACTGAGAACTGTGCTCCAAAGCCACTCACTAGATGACGCTTTGGAAAGAATTGAGCCGATCAAGAAAGGAAAGTCAAGCAATATAATTATTGGCGACCAATCAGGAAGGTTCGTTGATATCGAGTTTTGCATTGACCGAACGTTCATGTTTGATTCTGCTGATGAAGTGTGGGTACACACCAATCATTATCTTGGAGATAACATTAATGATCCAAAGGAGTTTGAAAGCTCCTATAGCAGATTCCACAGAGCAAGTGAACTTGGAAGGGATCATTTTGAAACTGTTGAAGACATGAAGGCGATACTAGCAGATAAGAATGGAAACCTTCCCATATGCCGAAAATATGTACCAGACGAATATATAGACAATGTTGGTACTGTTACTTCATTGATTATGGAATTAAAAAAAAGAATTCTTCATTATACAAAAGGATCTCCATTAACTTGCGATTATCAAAAAATTTCAATCTGAATAATTTATTCGTCTCTTCTGCACCAATAAAAGTTGCTACTACTGCATTCTGCGCCATTTACTGTCAAAATAAAGATTGTTGTAAGGATCAATGGCGTAATTGCAATCAATAGCTTTTTCATCAATATTTTCATTTGCTTACCTCCTGAGCCTATTACTCTAAAGCCATATCATGTTTCTCAGTTTTATACCTAAAAACCTGCAATTGGGAAATGTTGGGGACAATCAACACGCTTGATCACCAGTGAAGGAAGTAAACAATTGAAAAGAGTACCACAAAGTTTCCAAGAATTAGAGATTAGCATCGGGGAATATCATAAACCTTTTTATCTTCATAATCGATCCAGATTAACCCATGTCACAGATAGTTGATGGAATATTGTCAGAAATTTCTGAAATACAAAGAATTGTCGAGAATAAGGAAGGCAGGCAATTGGATATCGGCCATCAGGCAATCATGATCAAAAATCGAATTTTTTCCTTGAAGACATTGGTCAATCAATCCCTTATGGATCAATCCATTGGTTCTGAGGAGCGAATAAACAGCTTTATTCGAATCATTTCGGAATTGAAGAAACTCTTCGGTTTTGAACCGCGGAATCACAAAATTTTGTTCTGGTTCGAACTGCACATGTTCCATCAACTTCTTGTTGCAAATATCATGATGATAAGAGGTCAGGCAGGTAGATTAGGGATAATAGGATTGGCCCATGCCCTTTCAGACCTTTTGATGGGATTGCAAGTTCGAGATCCACTGACACTTTTGGGAGATCGAGATAAAGTAGACTTTGTCCACCGACTCAACATTGCCTATAATCTTGCAAGTGGACAAGTTTCCTTATATGCAACGCTCATGCAACAATTGCCATTTGTTCCTCGATCGGATGCAATCAATTATGTCCGTAAAATAATGAAAGGAACTAACGCTGTGAAGGAGATAACGACTATAGCTTGGAACCTTGAAAGACTGTTAAAGACAAGGACAGGTGCAGCAACAGATGAACAGTTAATACAATCCGCAGAAGTACTGGCAGTTTCTTCTTTAGGCACGGCCATCACCCACTACAACTTTTGGCCTCGGTTCGGTAACCAATTGCCGAATGAACTATTTCCCAATGATATGATTGAAAAAAACTCTATTGATGGATTCTTTGATTCAGTGACGCACTACCTCAATATGATGAAGAAATCCATCAATGAGCTTTATGCATTCGTCAAAAAAGATCCTCAGCTCCGAAATGTTGAGCAATCCGTAATGTCACTGTCTCAATTTGCATTGACGCAAGGTTCCCATGTGGAACTGATTACAAATCTTTTGAGAGAGATGAACCAATATCTTGAAAATAGACAGAGTATGGTTGGAATGAAGGAGAAGATTGAAGAAACATTCGAATTTTTGGGTAGACAAAAGCCGTATTTTGAAAATGAGCAGATGATGGTTTCCGGTTTCGGAGAAATTTTCAGTTCTTTTGCAGCATTCTACATCTACATTCTTGGAAAATACGCTTTAGAAGTAGGGGATCAATCAGTATTGAAACGTCTGCATGCATCGTTGGGCATATATGTCTTGGATCAAGGAAAAAAGGAATATCCAATTGTATTGGTTTTCGAGCGGATTACAGAATTGGCTTTTGAGCTACGCCATGGATTAGAACAGTTTGTGAATGAGAGAAGACATAGATTTTTACAAGAATTGAACGACCTTCTTGAACAATCCACATTCTATCCCAAAGAAAAAATGACACTGCTTGTTCTAAGATATTTCCTGGCAGCACTGGAGAGTGGATGGACTTCTGCTTCTTTTGAGACATTAAAGAATGAACTGACACAATTTGTGGCGTCTCCAATTGTTGACAATTATCTGGGGTATTTGGATCGGGGGATTTCTGAAGACGAAGAGCCATGGAAACCACACATTCCAGTCAGTGTATTGGATCCGTTTAGTCTGATTGTTCCGGATTTTTATGATGCATTTACAATGCGGAACATTCGCCCGTTGGTTTACCAACCATTGA
>JALUTL010000017.1:362-2074 GCA_027016475.1 Candidatus Heimdallarchaeota archaeon | reverse complement strand
GATGAAGCTAAAACGAATCTCCTTTTCGGAGCGGAATCAAAAGATGCAGATAAAGCAGCAAGCATTGGATTTACTGATGCAAGAATTCTTTTCTTCCCTGTAAAAGCAGCTAAAGGTGTTTTTGCATGGATAACCTGTCCTATGGTACTTCATAAGTTCATTGCAGAAACAGGATTCGGGACAGATTTCCAGGAACATGTCAAATCAAAAATTGGCGTACCTGGAAGCTCTCTATTTGTTAAGGACAGCAATATAATCCTAGAGGAATACACCTTCGAACTTGAAAAATCCAAACCTTGGAAAGAATTTTTGGAAAACCTGTCAAACTACATTTTTACGGATACAAGCCAATCTTATATCAAATCAAAATTCATAAAGGATTGTGTCATTGTTGACGACGATTCTTTCAAGAACTTCGTAGAACACTCTACAGAAGTAAGAACAAGGATAAAGGTAAACCCAGAAACTAGGACTGTTGAAGATGGAGGGTTATTTAACGAAGAATACCTTCCAGAAGAGACCATACTTTATTTCCTCGCTGTTGCCCATCCCCCTCCTGAAACTGAAAAGAGCCAAAAGGAAATCTTGAACGAGTTCAGGGTTTTCAATAACCAGATCATTCAGATAGGTGCAAACATCACATTGGGGAAAGGGTTCGTCAAATTAACTGAGTTGGAGGGCTGATACTTGACACTAAAATTTGATTATTCCCGTAAAATGGCGGCTTTTGCACTTGAAAAGGCAAAGGAAATAAAAAACATCCACAAAGTTTATTCCCAAGCAAACAAAATGCCAACTCTGATAGCCACCAATGGCTTGGCACCAACATTAACTTTCATGGCAAGTAAAAAAGAATATGAGGAAACCCTTCAAGCAATTATTGATTGGTTCACAGAAAAATCAATCTATGGATTAGAGTCGGGAAACTCTCCTGAAGATTTCATCAACAAGGTATTGTCCCTCAATTCTTCTATGTATAGAACCATAACAAATGAAGCAATACAGTTCTTCGGCTGGTTCCGAAGGTTTGTCACAGCTTTGAAAGGGTGATTGCTTGAGCAAAAAAGGCATTGAGATTTTGGTCGAGATAATTTCACTAGAGAACGATAAAGTTAACTTCAAACATAAAGATAAAGAAAAATCAATTCCAGCAGTAAACAAAGTTTTGACAGATTTAAGAAATCTTAAACTTCCAATAAAAGCAACCATCAAAATCAAAAAAGATTTCAAGGGAATATTTCGAATTTATTCTTTCGAACAATTAACAAAGAAAACCGTGAAATTACCACCCAAGCAACAACAACCAAAAGAAGAGCAGGAGAAATCAATTCAAGTTCAAAAACTTTCACGAAAGGTCAGTCTCAAATTCGCATGTCTGCCTTCTGATACAAAATCCGTCATCAAGGATGGAAGAGTCGATAACTTCTATCTTTCGTTGACTAAATTTGCCCCATACTATCTTGACAAAAATGATAACAAAAAATTCAGTGTCTTTGCAATGGACCGAAATAAAATCATCGTTTCAAACCTTCCTATTTCGATCGGTCAACAAATAAAGAATCACTCTTCTCGAATAAAACAAATGACAAAAGCCAACAAAGGAGTATGCTTTGAAGCAGAGGTTTCTGATAAACTTATCGTAGGTTTAGGTGAAACAACTGTCCATGAAGTCGGCATTCGCCTTCACCATATCCATGGCTTTCCTTATATTC
>JALUTL010000017.1:0-352 GCA_027016475.1 Candidatus Heimdallarchaeota archaeon | reverse complement strand
TCTGAAGATGACAGATCAATAGAAACCTCAGGATCAATTATCTTTTTCGATGCATTTCCAACAAATGAACCGATCATAGAACCTGATTTCATGACCGTCCACTTCCAGGATTATTACAAAAATACAGGTAAAAAACCACCCACAGATACACATCAACCAAACCCAATTTCCTTCCTTACAGTCAAACAAACCAGTTTTCGATTTTGTCTAGGTCAATTGCGGCAACCAGAATTTTCTTCCTCTAAAATAAATAACCTGAACAAAAAAACCTTTCTTCAATCAGTTGTTAGTCTCCTAAAACAGAGCTTAGCAGAAAACGGGATTGGCGCAAAAACCAATGTAGGTTATGGAA
>JALUTL010000016.1 GCA_027016475.1 Candidatus Heimdallarchaeota archaeon | reverse complement strand
CTTCCCAGCTGTTCCCACAATGCTCGTTGCCTTGCTGAATGACCCCATGGCCAAGAAAGTAGACCTTTCGTCGCTAAGGGCTGTAATCTCAGGAGGTGCTGCGCTTCCGATCGAAGTTGCCAAAAAATTTGCTGAAATGACCCCAGGAGAACTTGTGGAAGGATATGGTCTATCAGAAACCTCACCCATAGCCTTTGCCAATCCTGTTGGTTCCGACAAAGTTAAGCCGAAGATTGGGAGCATAGGACTACCGGCTCCAGACACTCTTGCAAAAATTGTTGACACAGAAGATTACACAAAAGTCCTTCCGATTGGAGAGGTTGGGGAAATTTGCATCAAGGGTCCACAAGTCATGAAGGGCTATTGGAACAATCCTGAGGCAACAGACAAGGCATTGAAGGACGGCTGGCTCCTGACTGGTGATATTGCAAAGATTGATGAAGAAGGGTTTGCTTATATTGTCGATAGAAAGAAAGATTTGATTATAGTTTCAGGAAACAATGTTGTACCCCGTGAGGTCGAAGAAGTCCTTTATGGGCATCCGAAGATTCTGGAGGCAGCAGTTACAGGAGAAACTGACCCGGTAAAAGGTGAAATCGTTGTTGCATGGGTAGTGCTGAAATCAGGAGAAAGTGCAACAGCAGATGAAATTATTGCATACTGCAAGGAAAACCTCGCTCCCTATAAGGTACCTAAGAAAGTCGTCTTCAGGGACGAGTTGCCAAAGTCCATGATTGGAAAAATCCTACGTAGAAAACTTAGGGAAGAAGGAACAGAAGAATAATCAGATGTTTTAAATAGTTGAAAAGGGAATTATTGTTTGATTTTGATAAATCCCACCCTAAAGCGCCAAAAAGATGTCATCATTAGGTTGTTTTATGAGGGAGATTTTGATGGTGGATTTCGTGAAACAAGCGCCCTGAAGCAAAACCATCAAAACGATCCCATTATGGCAACTTTGGGTGAGATTGTTGAATGCTATGGAAAATACAGGCAGTTCAAAGTTGAGGAATGCAAACAAATGCTGAAAGGTTTGATGGATCGCTTAAGCAGTCAAGATGATTCAAATGACGACGTGCGATTTCTGAAGGGATTGGTGCATGATTATTCCGGTTTGATGAACAGAAGCATAGGAAGGGTACAAGAGGCAGACCTTGATTTCTTTTATGCCAAAAAAAGTCTAGAAGGTCTAGAAGGCGCTGAAGAAGAATATGGAGATGTTCTGAATGATTCAGCCCTCACAAAAATAGGAACTGGATTGCTCAAGGAAGCTGAGGATTTGCTTCTTGAAGCTGTTGAAGTTTTCCGTTCGATAGACTCCCCACGAATCGCCTATCCTTTTGCAAACCTGTGCCGTGTGTATATGACATCAAATGATTCTGAAAAAGCCAGAGAGTATGGACTGAAGGCTGTGGAAATTTTTGAAAAACATCATATGTTTCAGGATCTTAGTTATGTATACAGAAACTTGGGAAGGGTTCTGGGACAAGAAGGGAATTATGAAGAATCCATGAAATACCACTTAAAGGCGTTGGATTTAAGAAAGCAGTATGGAAATACAAAGGAGGAAGCCGAATCCTATTTTTATTTGTGTCTAACCATGATACAGTTTTACAAACAGCATGATATGAAATTCATGGATTACTATGCAAACCTTAAAGATTTGGCGGAATCAGATTTTGCAACTGATTTTTTTGTTGCTTCGATATTGTTGATAGATGCCTTACTGAAAAAAAATTCCAGCAGTCTTCAAGAAAAATTTCAGTCTGTAGATCTTTTTCGAAAAGTGCTTACATTGGATTACAAGAACATAGAATACCGAATTCTTGCAATCTATAACCTTTTGGAGTTGGCCTTGCTTGAGCTCAAGGCCTTCCCCGACAATGAAGAAATTATCAAGGAAATTGATTCATACTTTAGGGAACTCAAAACCATTGCTGAGGAACAAACTAACAAAATACTTGAAGTCAATGTTGTGATTTTGGAAGCAAGGTTGGCGTTGGTAATGAAAGACCTTGAAAGAGCATTGTTGTTATTGACTGAAGCTCGAGAAGGGATAGATACAGGCCTTCCTT
>JALUTL010000015.1 GCA_027016475.1 Candidatus Heimdallarchaeota archaeon | reverse complement strand
GAGTAAAACAATGGTCTGTCGCTTTGAAAGGAAAAGAGGGTTCCTGTTCAAGTTCCATCATCTCGGAGGAGAAGTTGATAAATCCTAGAATAGGAGAAAAAGTGGTCAGAATCAAGATATTCTGTTCATTGTTGTACGCTCCGACTTTGCTGGCGAAGGTAATATCTGTAACAGGTATTAAGTCATAGCTCTGATGGATGTACACTGAAGAAAACCTGAAATGAAGGGGTTGTTGGGGACTAAGAGGGGAAACTCCCCAGTGTTGAGGTGGAGGAATGGCTGCAAATGTTTCCTTTGCCTCTCCAGGTTCAGGATTGTTGAATTGGATAATTTCTGCATCATAAACTTTGCCTACTGGTGCAGATTTGATATCGAATGATAAGCTGAGACGGGAAATCGTTTCAGAGAGTTCAATAAAGAAAGAAAGGTTGAATTCGTAAATTCCATTGCCAACAATGACATTTTGAGGATAACATATTTCGTAGGCATCTATAATAGTGATTTGGATGGAGATCGTGCAACTCCTGTTTCCCGAAAGCAGGCTATATGTTTGATGAATCTCGTTCCAGATCTCAAAATTAATGTTCATAGATACAAGGTTTTGACCACGGGGATTGGTTTCTGTTGATTGAACCATAGTGTCCAAAACAGCGAATTCCAAAGAGCTTTGCCCGTTGGGTTGGATTGGTGTCAAGATAATAATAAGAAAAAGACCAAGAGCAAGCATCCGCATAAGTGATACTGCAAAAGATAGCATAAAAGTATTAGGAGACGAGGAAAGGTGGATCAATCGTTGGAATTCGGAAGTTGGAGGGAGAAACGTTTCCGTAGGTGATGGCTGATACGAAGTGTTCTAAGGTTAGGAAGATTCATTACGTAGGTCAAGGTCTCATCTAGAGGATTATCATCCAAATCAAGCTCTTCAAGCCCGAACAGCATTTGAAAGGTTGAAGGAAGTTTGTGGAGCTTGTTATTATTCAATTTGAGAACTTTCAGCTCCCGGAGTAGAGATATTTTTGGGTGAATATGGGAGATCCTGTTTCGTGAGAGGATTAAACTCTGGAGTCTAGAGTTTTTGGAAACGGTTTCTGGAAGAACCGTTAGAAAGTTGTTGGAAAGGTCCAGATACCTTAGCTTTGACAAGTTCTGGAGGAATGTTGGATAAGAGGTGAATCCATTGTTGGGAAGGAAGACGAATTCAAGGGACGTAAGACTACCATAGTGAGGAGGGAGGTCACATGATTTCAGGTTCTGTATCGAGAGTGTTGTTAACCTTTTCATACCCCGAAGCGAGGGGGGTTCGTCCGTTGACACCATTATGGTTTCAAGATTTTCCAGTTCTTCGATAGTTTTCGGAAGGTAATGGAGATGCTTGTCGATCGATATCCCGATTAAATTTCCGTTATGAGCCATGATGTTGAGGCTTTGGACAGAAGACCCTTCGATGAGCCTGAGTTCCCCTAACATCAGTTCAAGGATTTCCCAATCCCTTGCTGAAAGTTTGTTTCGGTAATATGACACAGGGATGGAAGAGGATTGAAACATCAATATCCCTTTTTTTCGAGGAAATAAATCTTTTTGGGTTTTAGAGGTTGAAGTGCTATTTTATGGGGAGTTCAGCACTTTCAGTATGATAGGTTGAGTATGTGAGATATGGGTGGTAATTCAAATGTGGTCAATCAACAATTATGTAATCACTGTCCTCCTCCTCATCACGGTCCCCTTTAGTGTTCACTTGCATGTGTTTTTGATCCTTAAGGGATGAGATGAGATTTTTGCCTATTTTGACAATGTCTTCTATTGAATAAGATTTTCCTGTCGTCTTGTTGATGAACCCCAACAGTTTATTCGTCAAGGTAGTTGCACCCGAAAGACCGATGGCAATTTTCTGCAATTGAGATGGGGAAAAACCTCTGCCAATGACAAATGATTTTCCTGCCTTTGTGGTTATCATCAGATATGGTTGACGAGCATTAGGAAGTATTGGAGATCGAATCTCAACTAGATCTACATTTCTAATCGCATCAAACTTAATGGATCTGCGAATAGGAATCCAACCGAAACCCAAAATCGGGGTTTCTCGGAATTCAATTTCTGTTTCAGTGATTTTAATGTAGTTCTGGTCAATTGTCATTTCCCCATAGAGTTTGCCAGCACCATAGGTAAGGAGAATGGTTGCAAGAATGATTGACAGGATAGCTGTACTGTCAAGCCCATCTGCAAGAAAGGGGGGGATCAGAAGGAATATTGAAATAGCAATGGAAACCAAAGGGATAAGCAGTTGTTGTTCTGTATTTTCTGGGTGCCAAACTTTCTCCATAGGGAAAAATCAGCATGGTCCTATATAAGTTGTCCAGTGATGGGCAGGGTTCCGAGTCTGGATTTTGGGTTTAAATTAGCTGAAATCTCTCCGATTAATTTAAGAACAGGATAACTGATTCTTAGTTGGAATGACAAAAGAAGACGTGAATAATGCGCTCCAAAAGTTGAAACTGGATTTTCAGTCCATGGAGAACCAGTCTAACGATTTTGTTGCAAGGTTTAAGGCGGAACTCGAGAGGTTTGAAGCGGATCTGAAAGCTACTTGGGAAAAGATAGATACGGTTGAAACGGAGCTTTCTGCCAACGAAGAAAAAATCAGGGAACATACCCAAAAATCAAATGAATTGCAACAGAAAAGGGATGAACTTTCTTCCCGACTTGCAAAACTCCAAGATCTGAGTCAAACCCTCAAAGCAGAAGTCGATAAGAAGAATTCGGAAAAGGAAAACTTAGAGAGGGAAGTTATGGAACTGGAGAGAGAGAAAGGACTCTTGGAGAACGACAAGTCGAAACTTCAAGCAGATCTCGACAAGGCAGCAGCGGATCTATTGGCTGCGGAAGATGAACACAAAGCTCGAGTAAAAGGGATTGCAGATGAGCTTAAAGATACGGAAGAGAAAATCGACAGGATGGAAACTCAATACAAAGTACTGGGAGTTCTCCTGAGGGATGGCTACGTCAAACACCCCAGTTATGAAGTTTTGAAGACCCTTGCAGAGGGTAAGGTGAGTAACAGCAAACAACTTGCCATGGCAAGCGGTGTTGCACAGAATACGGTCGACGATGTACTGATGTCATTGCATGACAGAGGTATAATAGTGTTCGAAAAGCCGACTGGAAATTTTGAGATTAAGAGGAGGTTGGTTATCTGATGGATGTCATGAACCTGAGAACCCAATTGGAAACACATGAGCAGCGGTTCAATGGGAACATTTTGAGTATGAAAAATCTATTGGAGATATTGGATCAGAAACTTAAAGAGGTAAAGAATGAGGAAGATGAGCTTTCGCTTAGGTTTCAGAGGTCTAAAGAACAGATAGAAAGTCTTGAGAATACTATTTCCAAACTGACGAACGAGGTAAATGAACTGGAGACCAAGATCAAGAACCAACAAGAAATCCAGAATCAGCAAGAAGAAACCCTTTCAAAACTAAGAACAGCCATAGACGATCTCGAAACTCGGAAGACAAATTATCAGAATGCGATAACTGCATTGAAAGCAGACATTTCCACAATGAAACAGCAATTGGATCAGAAAAGGTCTGCGAGGGAGACTTTGCTGGCAAACCTTGACAAGGAAGTTGAAGAGGTCACGTTCAAATTGGAGGAAGCCAAGAAAAAATTGCAATCATTGGCAGAGGAATACTCTGGAATGGATTATTTAATGAGCAGTGACCTGATGCAGACACCTGAAGTTGAAATCCTAGCCATTGTTGCCGCTCAGCGACCAGTGTCCAGTGAGGCAATCAAAGATCAGGTTAAAAGCGTCTCGGCAGTTTTAGTCACAAGAACTATCACCAAGTTAGAAGCAGATGGCATGATCGTTTCAAAAGATGGTCTATGGGACCTTTCAGATGATCTGATAAAGAAAATTGGACAATAATCCGTTAACCAAAGATGCTATAAATGTTGAAAGCAATAGTGATATTGTGAACAAATGCCACATCTGTACAAAAATGGGAGAGGACGTCACTGTAGAGATACCGTTGACAACTGGGGAAATGGTTGTAGTGCATCCTGACTGCCTAGAGGAATTGTTCAGCAGAATGCTACCGATGCGATCCTGCAATGGGTGCACAGGTGACGCGGGATGTTGCTAACTAATACAGACCCGGGGCAATTGGTTTAAAGGTAAGAAAGCCAAAAGGGAGTGTAGTGTCAGCAACCAAAACGTGCAAGTCTTGTGCGGCAGAAATTCCCGCAAGAGCACGCTTCTGTTCCCATTGCGGAGAGCCTGTGGTGGATGATCCCGCTTTAAGCAATCGCTGCCCGAAGTGTAGGAGAGTGCTCAAACCTGAAGCAAAGTTCTGCCCGTCTTGCGGAACTCGAATCAAATCAGCAGGATTTGCCAAAATGAGGCATTTGTATGCTCCAGAAGGAGAACGGCACAAGTGCACAATATGTGCACAAGAGATCGATCTCGATTTGGTTTTTTGTCCTTCATGTGTCAATCCTTTTCATTATTCGCATTTGGTAAACTGGTTGTTGAAAGAGAAAAAGTGTCCCGTCTGTCGAACTACCCTTGAATTTATTGACTAAAGACTTTTCCAACCATCATTTTGGACAAACTTTCAATTCCTTCCGCCAAGATTGGATGACCATAAACCATATTGGCCAATTCCTTCCAGCCCATACCATTGTCCATAGCCAGAATAATCATCTGGAGAAGGCTTGCCGTTCGAATTCCCCAAAGATGGACACCAAGAATATCATTTGAACCTTTGAGCCCAATTCCTTTCAGGAATCCAGTCCAATCACCTACGATCATTGATTTTCCAAGCCATTTATTGTAAAACTTTACCACGACAACATTCTTCTCACCATACTTTTCTTTAGCTTGTTTTTCGGTGAGTCCTGTTGAAGCAAGCTCGGGATGGGTGAATGTCAGTCTAGGAATATTTGGAGTCTTGAGTGGTTCCCAATCCTCTGTCATTTTCTTGCTTTTCTTTAGGTTATTGAGAACGACACCTGCCTGCCAAGCTGCCCAATTTGTGAACATGGGGTTTCCAATTACATCTCCAACCGCAAAAATGTGGGGTTGGCTAGTTTGCAGATATTCGTTGACCACTACAGCCCTTCTGTTAGTTTCAACACCTGCAGCCTCAAGATTCAATCCGCTTGTTCTCGGCACTCTTCCCGTGGCAACCAAGAGGTAATCTCCCTTATATTCCCCTGCATTGGGACCGTCATTGAGCACTACAGTATACTTAGATTTCCCATTCTCCTTGGTTTCTTTCACCTCATCTACGAATTTCCCGGTGTATATAGCAATCCCTTGCTCCGTAAGATGATTTTTGATGGCATCAGCCATTTCTTCATCCTCACCAGGAAGAAGATGAGGCAACCCTTCAAAAACAGAAACCTTGACACCCAGATTGTGAAAGGCTTGACCGAATTCTAGACCGATTCTTCCACCTCCAATGATGAGCATATGTTCTGGTAGATTGTTCAGATCGAGAGTATCCTTAGAGGTTTTGTAACTTACATCAGTCAATCCCTTGATTGGAGGGATCGCGGGCTCACTTCCTGTTGCTATGACAATATAGTCCGCGGAATATTGCTTCCCATCTACTTCAATAGTATGAGAATCCACGAACTTTGCAAACCCGTTTATGACGGTTGTTCCTACCTTTTCTCTTGCATTTCTTAGGGTGCCTGAATGAATGCGATCCACGATTTTCTGCTTCAATTCCATCGCGGTTTTGAAATCCCTTACTGTATTTGAGACTTCCACGATTGCTTTGGTCGGGATGCATCCAGTGTTGATGCATGTTCCACCAAAATGGTGATCCACATCCGCTTCAACGATTGCGGTATTCCAACCTGCTCTTTTCAATCCAACGGCAATTTTCCGCCCAGAAGATCCAGATCCTATTGAAATTAGGTCAAAATGTTCCATAACTTTGTTTCCTCTCCAATGATTATGTATGTCAAGTATCAATTTTCGAACAAGCCCAAAAAATATATCTTTTCAGGACATGATCCATTGATTTTTTAACAGTGATTCAGTTTTCTAGTCATATGCTTACTGGAGTTGACGTCAGGGTTCTAGTGCATGAGATTGAAACAAGTGTTTCACGGAGCTGGATCACTAATATTTACCAATTGCCATCCAACATTTTTATTTTTAAGCTACGAGATCCTAAACAAGGAACATATTTCCTTTTGATCGAACCTGGAAGACGTTTCCACACCACACAATTCAATAGGGAAATGCCGCCAGAACCCCCTAACTTTTGCCGTCAGCTTCGCGCACATCTTCGTGACAAACGGATCAATTCGATTGAACAACGTGATCTGGATCGTATCATAGTGTTGAATATTGGACCAGAGCCTAGTTACCGGCTTGTTGTGGAACTTTTTGGAGAGGGAAATCTCATACTCGTCTCGCCAAACAACAAGATACTTACCGCTCTGCGATATCGGAAGATGCGTGATCGTGACATCCATCCCGGGAGAGAATTTGTGCAGATGCCTCCTGCACCCAGAGACATCATTCGCACTGGGGTCGACGATTTCGAGCAGGAGATCCAAAAAGAACAGAAAATTGTGGTTGCGTTGAATAAAATCCTTGGGTTGGGTCCAAGTTATTCAAGATATATCTTGCAGGAGGTGGGGATAACTAAGAAGAAGGTGGTTGATTTAAATGAAAAGGAAATTGGAGCCATTAAGGAGGCCTGTTTGAACCTACGAGATCGCCTATTGCATCATCGATATCAACCAGTAGTGTATTTGGAACCGGAAGAAGATGGAGAGATGGGGGTACATGTTTTTGATGACGTTGCCACTGAAGTAGATGATGAGGATATTGAAATCATTGAGGTG
>JALUTL010000014.1:6383-6868 GCA_027016475.1 Candidatus Heimdallarchaeota archaeon | reverse complement strand
ATCCTTGGTTTCGATGATCATTTCCAAATCCAAACGGTTTGTCTCAATTTGATCTTGCAAAGCAGCTACTAGCTCGTTCTGAAAAGAATATGAAGGGCATACAACCAAGGTATGGCGTGGAGATAATGGCATAAGTTCCAAAATGGTTTTGGCCATTTCCATGTAAAGTTCAGGAGTTCGTTTGGAAACCTTACTCGTCAATCCCCTGTAGGAAAGGAAACTTTTGAAGATTTGATCATTATGGGAAGAACGAAAGTCCAGAAGAATTGTATTTTCATTTTGAAAGCCAAACATCTTTGCAAAAAGCGGAAGAGGGCGAAAGGTGCCACTCATGCATATAAACAGCTCAGCAGCATCGAATTGTTTAAGCCATTCATTTGGAGCCACCCTAACAAAGGTCAAACTTTCAGGCTTAGCTACAACATATGAAAAAAGCCTCATACGGAGAAATCTCTTTAGGGCGATGGTAGATTCTGAGACGAGAA
>JALUTL010000014.1:0-6366 GCA_027016475.1 Candidatus Heimdallarchaeota archaeon | reverse complement strand
TGTCAGCATCGGAATCTTTCAAGTCCAATGCATGCTCAAGATCACTCCAAAAGAATTCCGGAGCTATTTCTTCGGGAGTGAGGAGATGAAGTTGACCCATGATGGATTTAAATCGTTTGAGAAGTGGATGACGCCCAATGTGTGATTCAACAAATTCTATATCTTTGAGGGAAATTGTTTCACGCACGGCATTTGCAAGATTATGAGCTTCATCAACAATAATTATTGTCTGATCCAAAGTAATCCCCATGGCTTCAAGTAAGGTTGAAAATAATGGTTCTGACAGATACGGATATGTAGTAAAAACTACGTCAACTGCTTTTAGCATTGAACGTTGGACGTAATACGGACATTGATTTTTTTCGATATCAAACATCATAAGACGATATTTTTCAGGTACTGGAGAGTATGCAAGTTTGATATTTATCATTGGGGCAAACCGCTCGCCTTCGGGTTTTGATGTTGTCCTCGATGGATGAAAGTTGCATGGAAGAAGATGGCAAAGAAAGCTAATTGCTTCCTGTGGAATGTTTATGGAAGCCCCATTTGTATTGTTCAGTATCCTGCACATTTTCATTTTTCCTAAAAATGGAAGTATGTAGGGTACAGTTCTGTTTTTCAACATCGTCTCGCGTGGGTCATTTCCCAGCAAGGCCTTCCATTCTCGCAAAAAGGCGTTGAGTTGTGAGATGGTGCGACAAAAAACCAAGATTTTTTGATCCTTTTTTCTCCGAGCCAATGCAGAGGCTAAAACGGCTATTGTCTTTCCTGCGCCTGTAGAATTATGAATCAGGATTTTCGAATTGGGGGAAGCTCTCAGAACAGTCTGCATCATCTCAATTTGTGAAGGTGTTGGATTTTCATAAGGGAAAAGTGTAAGAAGAGTTTCGATAGAATTGAATTGATGTTCAGTAGAAATTATGCGAACCACCTGTCGAAAAGAACATAAATATTATCTATTTAAAGAAAGGAATGCAGATTGGGAATTAACTCAGATTCTGCAAATGAACAATAGAGGAGGTTGGAATGATCTTAAGTACCAATGAAGTCATTTAATCTTGTTACAGGATTTCCGTTGAGAGGGGAAATAATGCCGCTTATAGGAATAAATACCCCGATGAAAGCCATATAGTCCGGCATAATTGCCAAATATCGTGTTGTGAAAAGATCAAGGATTACGGCCAATTTAATCCAAATTACAGTCCATCCATTGTTGTTTTGATTTAGAATAATGTGCCATTCTTCAAGTGTCGGAACAGAATTAACAATAATGGTAATGTAAGCAATCCATCCTAAAAAGGACAGTGAGTAGAGCTGGGGATTCATCAAAATAAAATCATAAATCATTTTGTTTAGGAGCAATAAGCTCACAAACGGACCAAGAACTCTAGAGGTAAAGTATACTTCCACGTTTTCAGGTTCATAGAGTGATTCAATGGAGGATGAGATTATGGATCTTAAAGCCAATCCAAAATTCAGATACGGGGCAGTAAGCTGTTTTGGAAGAATGGGAAGAAACAATGATTGTGCTAATGTTGCAATGAGGACATGTAATGCATAAAGCTCCACAAAATCAATCATCATCCACAATCACCCCAATATCCTCCCCAATCTGTATTTCCATAGTTTTCTTCGGGTCTGTCAGGAAATATGAAAGTGCATCAGGGGAAATCCTCAATGGCACCTTATTGTTGTGTTTAATGAGAGGTTCATGTTCCATTTTGGTTTGTTTATACAAACCATACCCTATTTCCAAGGCCAACGCAATAACCAACGAAATCGCCATTGATGCAGAGAAAATTAATCGTATCAAGAGATAAAGTAGTGCATAGCGTTTCAATGAAAATCCAAGATTTGAAATCAATGCGCGATATTTTGAATAGAGTGTGTCAATTTGTGATGTTGGATCAGGTTGGAATGTACCAGTACTCACAAGATAATTAATCAAGAATAAGTATTTAAACAAAGAAAGTTAGGATATCCTGAGCTTATACCATTCAGGCATGATAAAACCCAGATATGCACAAAATGCTGCAAAAGCAACAGTGCCCCAGGCAATGAAGTAGAATGGAGAAAACAAGGCGTTGGAAGTACTAACAACCAAGATATCCAAAAAGAAAAAAACATATGAGAGGATAGTCCCAAATGCATATAATGCGATCAGTTCCATTCCCCTCTTCCCAACATTATCATTGGCAACTTTGGAAGCCTTCATACTTGCACGGAACACAAAAGAGAATGTTGTCACAGAAATCACCACATGGTACAATATTTTAAGTGCAAGGGTTTCAACAATCAAATATTGAAATGAAAGGTGGCGGATCAATAGGCCAATTGTGATCCCGTTCAAAATAGAGAATATAGTTAGTGTCCGATAGAATGTATCTTTTGAAAAAACTGCAACATAAAAACCCAAGACACTAATATTCACAAAAGTTAAGATAATATATGCTAGAACCGACGTGAAGTCGGTTGCGCTGAATGTTTCTCTTGGCACACCAGAAAGAAAATCAGCAAGTTTTCCAATTGCGAGAACCCCTACAGTCAAGGAAGTGAGTAACGCAGATGTAAACAGGAACCCTAAAGGCTTGTTTCTTCTTTCAATGAATTTTCTCAAAATAAGGAAAGATATGATTCCGACTGTAAAGAATGCTATAAGTTCCACAATGACAATTATCAGAGGAAACGTGTTTTACGGAGTGAAAAGATCAACCATGGTTACTACCTCCAGTTATGTAATTTCGGAACCAAGATGGCATTATATAACCTAGATAACCGACGATGGATCCAATGACGGCAGAAGTCCAAGCCAAATAGTATTCTAGGTTGTAGCTCGTTCCTTGAATAATTATTCGTGCGGAATCAATGCCAAAAAACACAAAAACAAGGATTAGCATAATTCCGAATAAACCAATAAAACGGAATCCCCATTTTGCAACAGGGTCATCTGTGTGCTTTGCGGCCCTGAAACTGAATATGGCAAGCAACAGGTTTATGATGAAGGAAATTAGCACATGATAAATGACAGCGGAAAAAATCAACGAGTACGCACCATAACGGATAGTGTTGACATCAAAGATGAAGCCAATTGTAATACCATTTAATAGCCCGACAATTATCATCCGCCATTCTTTTTGTGAAAAATATACATATTCTATAAAATTGCAAAGAAAAGCATTTGCGACTGCTGCAAAACAATAGGCAAAATTAATCGTAAACCCAGAATAACTTATTACATCTTGGGACGTAGAAGAAAAATAATCCAAATATTTTCCAATTGCACTTGCCCAAATACCTAAACCATAGAAAAGGTTGGTCATTGCCAAATAAAAGGTTGGAGCCCGTCGCCTTTCTCGAAAACGGAAAATTAGCAAGATTGCGATGTAAATGATTCCAAATCCTGCTATTGGTTCCAAAATCAATGAATAAAGAGGTATTCCATTCTGTACAGTATTTTCCAACATATTTTTCACCATAAGCTGTCTCGGACTTTTTTAACTGCAGGGTCTTCATTTTTCTTTGTAGACCATTCAGTGAGGAGCTGGACAATACGATCTTCTAGATCCTTTAACTCGCTTTCATCCACAATCCAGACCTCCTGCTGATTAGGGACACTGTTTAGTTTAAACGAAACCTCCAATGACAGTTGCTTGAGCAATTCGGTTAATTCTTCAACTCGGATATTTGCATTCAAATCGGTCACAACAATAACTGAGAAGGTTTTGAGTTTATAGATGAAAATGTTTGATTTTTCAGTTTGGAACCCCTTTAGCTTTCCTTGGTTCATCTCTTCCAAGAAGCTCATGATGGCTGTGACTAATCCAGAAAACAAAAACTCTTCAGGCATATCGGGCGTTATTTTTGTTGATTTGGTTTTTAATGGATTGTCTAAGTAAAGAAGGGGGATTCCAGATTCATCGATGATATAGACGAATTGATCACTAATAACTATCAGTATGTTGAAGTTAAAAACCCTTGTTTTGCAAACATTAACTTCTATATTGAGCCAAATTTCGGAGTTCCTGTACCAAAATTTGGTAAACATCAGAAGTGTTTCGGGCTATGTCATTCCACAGTTCTCTAAATTCAACAGTAGATGTTTCAATAATCACAGGAGACAAATCGTTGGGGATTTGTCTAAATCTCATGCCTCCACGGATTGATTGGTACTTTTGGATAATGTCCCTTAGTAGAGTAAGCTTTTCTTCAGTTGTTTCTAGAGTATCCAATTTATTGAACAATTCTACAAGCTCTTCAATACGGAGATCACGCTTTCGTATGGCTTTTGATCTTTTTTGGTCTGCATTCAACCATGCTTTGGTCAAGTATTCAAGAATAATGAAATACAGTTCAATGGAAGTTTGAGCTCTTGCAAGCATTTCCATTAGTTCTTGCCTGTGGTTGGTGGAAAATGGAATCAATACATTCGGCGGAAGTTGGTTTTCTGGAAGAGGAAATCCTGCCGTCAGAAGAAGAATTTTTCCAGTATCCGTAACAGAATCAATGAGTTGATCCAAATTTTTGTTGCCAATCCATCCACGCAGTTCAATCAAATATTGTAATTCCTTTTGGTCAATGGCTAAAGCATTAAGTTGTTCTTTTGTCAACTGCATCAGCTCATTCAATGACAATTCTAGGATATGGCGAGGATAGGCATTTTTTTTCGATTTCGGGATTGTTTCATCCAATTTCAGTTGAAGAAGCATGTTCAATTTTTCTTGGTCATTCAAGATATTGTTATACACATACAACACTGAATTCACTTTTTTCTCTTTAATCAGGGTCCTCAATTCAGCTAATGAAGAATTTTCAGATAATTTGTTGAACTCATCGAATCTGTCATTCTCATCAGTTAGGACATATGTAGGATTAGATTGATTATTTTGGTTGTGAGAAGAGATCGTTGGTTGGTCATCAGTCGTTTTTTGGTGAGAGTCTTGTTGCTGAACCGCTGCTTTTAGTTGAGATAATCTTAGGTCATATTTACTTCGAAGAGTGCTCAACACTTTTTGGGGATGAGAAACAGTCATTTCAGGTTTCCATGCGGACATTAGTCCAAAAACAATGGGAGAATGAAATCGACGCATGGAAAGCATTTTGGCAGCCAAAATTGCAATTTTAGTGAAATACCAAGAAACTAAGCTTGTTGGGAGCAATACTTTAACTTCCATCTGAAAATGGATATAATCCTCAAGCTCATGTCGTAGTTCATCAAAGGAGATTATGTCAATGTCCTTTGTGATTTGACTAACGTAATCCAATGTATTATTGAACAGTTCAATTCCCCTATCATTAAGATAGTAGGTATCTGATTGATGAGTATAGCTTTTCCTATGTACATCAACATATCCTAATCTGACTGCCTGATCAAAGTGCTTTTTGTTGGCAACATCCAGATCAATTGAATCCTTATATCTTGAAGAATTATTGATATCGGGTTTCAGAGGTGAAAAAGAGTTAGAGAGTATTGGGAAGGTGAATAGTGCAGTATACACTGATACCATCTTCTCTATGGATTGCAACAGTTCATCTACAGAAATGGGGTTAGGGGATTGAGGAAGCAGTAAAGGTTTTAGTCTTTCGAAAAGCACATCCAACGGGGATGGTTCTGATGTACTTAATGTTTCTACATCCCCTTCTTCCAGAAGGTAAGGGCGGAATTCATTTGTGAATGGAACTTGATCTTTTTTCTCAATGTTCACAGTTATTGCATGTTTATCATCTAAATTTGGAGAATAATAAAGCGGCAATGGAAAATATGGAGGAGGTGAATCAATGGAGACTAAAAGTTCTTGGAGTTGCTTTTTGTTAAGAATGAGTTGATGAAATCCCCTAAATGCAAAAAATCGAAATTCTGTTGCCAAAATAATTTTAGTTCTGGGAAATTCCTTTTGAAAATTTTCAATTGCGCCTGTTTTGATTAGAGTGTGGACAACATCGCTGTCATTGATGATTAAAAGGTCTATATCGAATGAGTGGTATTTGGCATAGGCAAGGAACATGAATGCCTGTACAATGGTGTCTAAAAGCGATTCCCTATTAATTCGCAAGCGAAGATAACCAAATTCATCGTCAATGACTTCATTAGGAGCATTGGGAGCATTAAAGTAGGCCATATCTGTGAATTGGGATAAAACACCAAACAATGTTCTTCTTTCACTTTCATTGTCCAATGCTTGAGATGTGGTTTCTTGAAGAGCGTCTATTAACCTTGTGAACGGTACGCCAACCGCCTTGTGAGGCAGGGCATTTTCGTTGATTGCACGAACTAGCTTTCTCATTGCTTTTACAAATTGGGGAACATCTAGCAGTTTAGAAATCAACTCCCCAACAATTGTCTGATCTTCCCTTTGTGCTGACGAAGAA
>JALUTL010000013.1 GCA_027016475.1 Candidatus Heimdallarchaeota archaeon | reverse complement strand
GAATAAATATGTTGCTATTATATTCAGAAAAAATTACTTTTGACTGAATACCTTCCTTTTTTTGCGGATCAATAAATAAATTACAGGCGCAATCAGTGCATATTGATAACTTATTGCAACAAACGAGGAGCTGGAAGACTGTGAGTTTGTGTGGGTAACTGTTGGGAGACTAGAAGTTGTATTCCTTGATTCAAGGTATGATGTGATTACTTCCTCAGGAAGGGAACCATTCATTCTAATAGGCCCATAGAATGAATTTTGGGTAGGTAAGTCAAATGGGTTGTTTAAAGTCAAATCTGTTTCTTGATCAACTTCAATTGAAAATCCTTGTGACAAACTCCCTATATATATTCTCCAATCGTTTTTTGGCACTTCAAGCTGAAATGAAGAAGACAGGGTAGTTTCATTTAGGAATACTTGCCTTAAACTTTGCCAACCAAAAGAAGTGCCATTAAGTGTTTCCAAAGAAATGAACTGAGAGGGTGTACTAGCCTCAAAGTCCCACTCAACCCTCAAGGTGTTCGTTGTTGGAAATGTAATTTGCAATGTTGTCATGTTGAAATCCAATGGCACAATATTTTGAAGAGGAACGCTGGCCAAAAAATCAATGATCTGCTGTGTTCCTCCTGTTGTCACATTGTAGATTTGATTGGCAGGAGGATTAAAGGCATCCCATATTCCACCATAAACAGATTGACCATTCTTTTCACCCAAATAGCGGGTCACAAAACTTCTGCCATAAGTTTCGACAGTAAATGCCAAAGAATCAAGCGCACCATACATCCAATCACCCCATTCACCATTGACACCATATCCACCAATTTCCTCCCAAGTCGGGTAACCAGACACATCTTTCATGATTTCCACTAAAGAATTGAAGATGTCATCATCTGGGGGAGGGGTTGAGGTAAATCCCCAAGGAGAGATGATTGCCTGAATGCCTGAATGGAGACTAAGGGATGTGAAAAAATGATGTTCCGTGGCAAAATTTGCCCACGCCCTTGTCTCTGGTTCTGAAAGAGGTTCTGAACCACGATAGTCATCCGCCCTTGGAGATGTCGAAGAACCTGATCCAACAAATTCAAAAGGATAGTTTCGATTCAGATCAATGCCTCCAGGCTTATCCTCGCCAGCATACTTGTCTGTATCGTTGCCATCAATTCCTTCAAATACATCGTATCCAAGCTCCGGCTCAAAATGATAGGATACATACCCATCCCCATCCACATCACGAATTTCAAAGTCATCGACAGTCTCGCCATCTCCATCTTCATCTGTTGGATGCAAATTTTTCCTTTGCCATGGGTTGATATACGTATAGTCCAATCCATCAGGGTTTAAGACAGGAATGATATAGATTTCTGCATACTTGAGAAGAGATTGTGTCCAAGAATCACCGATCAAATAATTGAAGACAAGGCGATCCATGAAATAAAGTGTGTCTATTACTGTAATCACCTCTCTTGCATGATGGGCCCCAACAAGCACAAATTCATATTTGATTGAAACTGGTTCGGAAGCAGGCGAAGTTATTTTAATTCCGGGAATATTTTTCCCATTGTAGCTTTTTCCAATTGTGAAATAAGTTGCAAGGTCAGGAAAGGAAGTGGACAGCGATTGAAGCTTCAACTGGGTTTCCTGGCTGTTATAGTAAACCCCCAAGCCTTCTCCCCAATAGAGAACATCATCACCTTCCAAATCAGAAGGAAGGGAATCCAATAGCTCCTCCCAAATCCACCTATAATTCAATCCATCGGCACTTAGCCTTAATGGGGCATCATTAGAGTAGTAGGAAAGGGAAACAGCCACATGTGCAAATGGCACAAAAACCATTAGTAAAACAACCAATATTCCACGTGACTTGAACATATGAAACCAAAATTGGAATTGATTTTTAATATTACGATAGCACACATAATTTTTACTAAGTTGAGGAGTCGTGTTTCTTTTGGCAAGTTTGGAAAGCTTCGACGATCTCTTGACACAATGGTAAGTTATTGGTGTATATCCCATCCACACCATTCTTGACGTAATATTGGATAGGTTTTTTCCGATTGACGGTCCAAGGAATCACCATAAATCCTTTTTTCTGATACTTGTGAATGAATCTCGCAGGTAACACCCAATATAAGGGAGAAATGATCTGCACATTGAATTTTTTGAGGTAATCCAAGTGGTTTCGGAAAGGGTTTATGTAATGAAGCCCTGTTTTAAAGCCTGAAATCTGAAGTGCCTGCAAAATTTGATGGCGGTATGTCATCAGCCACACATCACCATCAGGATCCAAAAAGACAGGAAGAATAGTTGCAAGTTTGAGAGATTGGCGATACGGTTTTAGCTCAACGAATAGTTTTATTCCAGAAGGAATCAGCCTAACAACATCCTCCAAAGTTGGAGCAGTATTCTGGTCAAAAAAGGTGCGGAATTCGTTCAATGTAAGCTTATGTATCCAGTAGAGCCGTCCATGTTTGAAGAAAAAGGGATCATGGAAAATGACTGGTTCGTTGTCTTCCGTCAGTCGCACATCTACCTCAATTCCATCAGCCTTCATATCAATTGCAAGTTTGATTGCGGATAAGCTGTTTTGTGTAAGAGGGGAAGGCGCATATCCTCTATGAGCAACAACTAACGGAATATTTCGGATGTTATTCATATAATCACCCGACAAATTCCAAACCAATCCAGAGGGTCAATGTAACTACAAAAGGGATTGCAATGTTGTCCAAGAAACCAACTGAAAAAGCTTCTACAATTGTTGCTATCAATGAGCATATTACGATCACTACAATAACGCCCATGTCAAGTGTGCCGAACATTGCAAAGAGAATTATCCCCCAAATAAACGTAGCTAGAAAGACGGTCACCGATCCTTCCACGGATTTGTTGCCAACAATTTTGTAATGGTGCCTCCCATATTTCCTTCCGATGATTTCAGCAAATCCGTCACCCCAAGCCAGTGAGAGGATACTGGTTAGGAAAATTGCAGGAAAATATGGACTGAAGGCTTTCAAATAAAAATAAAGAGATACTAGAACTCCAAAAGTAATTCCTAGGTTGACAAGTGTCAAAGTCCAATGTTCATCTTCCCTTGTGGAAAACTTTGCCATTGTAATGATAAAGCGATATGGGGTTATGGTCAAGAGGATTGCAACTATGGTGGTAATTGATGCAACAAAGAGAATTGCCCAAAGAGAAGGAAGAATAATCAAATAAAAGACGATAACAGTCATTCCAAAAATATGAACAATTTTTCTTGGAATCCAAGGGGGATATCCTTGTTTTCCTGCCCATGCAGAACCACCAAAGATTAGATAAGGCACCAGTCCGAGGGCAATGTAGAGAAGGGTTTCAGAAACAGTAAAAGGAAACTCTCCGGAAGGCAACAATTAACTTTTCCTCTATGGAATTATCATAAATCTTTTCCTTTGCATTCAACAATTTGAAAGATGGTACAATTATTGTCAGACACCATATGGAACCCAAATATTTTTCACGTGTGTTGATTCTCTTAGGAATTCTTCACCTTGCCCCTCGGTATCATTGAACCAATCCCGGTTGTAACCGTAGTCCAAAAAGACACGTTTCAAATTGCCGATTGAGTTCTCTTCAATCAAGGAGTTGTGCTCTTGGGAACCAAAATACCAAATTGCATCCACATTCAAGTGCTTCGAGAGGACATCGGAAAGCTCAAGGTGTGAACCGGTAACAATGTTGAGAGCTCCACCAGGGAGATCAGAAGTATCAAGAACTTGGTAGAAGTCTGTTGCAATTAAAGGATACCGTTCTGAAGGAATGCATACAACCGTGTTTCCCATTGCCAATAATGGCATCACGGTAGAAACAAAACCAAGCAATGGATCATTAATGGGACAAACAACTCCAACCACGCCAATAGGTTCAGGCATCGCAAGTGTTACGTTTCTGATAGGGGTATGATGAACTGCCCCATCATATTTGTCAGCATAGGCTGCATAATAGAAAATTCGTTCCAAACTTTTGTCGAATTCTTTTTCAGCCTGTTCCATGGTTTTTCCAGTGAGTTGCATCAATCTGGCAACAAATTCCTGCCTACGTGCACTCAGATTTTCTGCGATATAGTATAATACCTGTGCCCGTGCGTGGGCAGTCATATGCGTCCATTTTGTCTCTTTGGCAGCCGCTTCAACTGCATTACGGATATCTTTTCGGTTTCCTTTTCCAACCTCACCAGCCTTGTTTCCTTTTGCATCGTAAACGGAAATGCTGTATCCTCCATCGGGTCGTACCTGTTTGCCACCAATGTAAAGCTTAGCAGTTCTGTCGATATATTTGGTTGTATCGATTGAAAGATTCTGATTTAGGGGGAGTGATGAAGAGGAATCTTTTCGTTTCTTTAGTTTCCATTTAGGAACTACGTATTCCCAAAGTCCCTCAGTTCCGCCTTCTCGTCCATAACCAGATTCCCGATATCCACCAAATCCTGATGCGGCATCAAAAAGATTTGTAGAGTTTATCCATACCGTGCCTGCTTTTATTTTTGGCGCAATATCCAATGCCAAATTCACGTTTTCGGTCCAAACTGTTGCAGCCAGTCCATAGACTGTGTTGTTTGCAAGTTCTACTGCTTCTTGAGGAGTTCGGAAGGTCATTGAGACGAGAACAGGCCCAAATATTTCTTCTTGAGCAATTGTGGCACTGGTTGAGACATCCGTAAACAAGGTTGGAGGGAAGAAACATCCTTTTGATTCTGGCAATGGAATGTCAGGTTGCCACAGTGTTCCTTCAGATTTGCCGATTTCAACGTATTGCTGAATTCGTTGGAGTTGAACAGGTGCCACTATAGCACCAATATCAGTGGATTTATCCAGAGGGTCTCCAACCCGAAGCTTTTCCATTCGTTTTTTGAGGCGATCATGGAATGTATCTGCAATTGATTCCTGTACAAGCAAACGAGAGCCAGCACAGCAAACCTGCCCTTGATTGAACCAAATACCGTCAACTAACCCTTCAATTGCACTATCTATGTCGGCATCCTCAAAAACAATAAATGGCGACTTTCCGCCAAGTTCAAGGGAAATTTTCTTGCCTGAACCGGCAGTACTCTTTCGTATGATTCTACCGACTTCAGTTGAACCTGTAAAAGCAATTTTCTTTATTTCCGGATGGGAAACTATGAAAGAACCTGTTTTCCCATTTCCAGTGACAATATTGACCACACCGTTTGGCAGGCCAATTTCCTGGCAAATTTGTGCAAAGAGCATTGCCGTTAGGGAAGTGAATTCTGCCGGTTTTAGGACTACTGTGTTACCCATTGCCAAGGCAGGCGCAATTTTCCATGCGAGCATGAGCAAAGGAAAATTCCACGGGATAATCTGCCCAACAACACCAAGTGGTGCAAAGTCTTTGAGCTTTTCATCCATCAATTGGGCCCATCCGGCATGATAGTAAAAGTGACGGGCAACGAGAGGGATATCTATATCCCTTGTTTCTCGGATTGGTTTCCCGTTGTCCAGGGATTCCAGCACTGCGAACAGGCGGGAGTGTTTCTGGATTTGTCTGGCCATAGCATACAAGAACTTTGCCCGTTCGTGTCCACTGAGTGAAGACCATTTAGGGAATGCCTTTTTTGCGGCTTGAACTGCAAGATTCACATCTTCTTCAGACGCTTGAGTTAATTCAGCAAGTACTGAACCATCACTTGGAGAAATGGTTTCAAATTTTTCACCCGATGAGGATTTGACCCATTTTCCATCAATAAACAAACCAAAGCTTTTGGAATAGCGGTCAAGCCAAGCAAATGCTTCTTGTGAATTTTCTGGCGCAGGTCCATATTCCAGATTGTCATAAATTTCTTTAATTTTCATAATGTATCCTCCTTTTAAGCAATGGGGTGCCGATATGCGGCAGAATACATACCCGTAGCATGGTATTCAAGTTGACGTTCAATATCACCCAAAAGACTGCTTGCACCAAACCGGAATAGTTCAGGGACAACCCAATCCTCACCCAATTCCTCTTTCATCAAAAACAGCCATTGCAACGCTTGTTTTGCTGTTTTTATTCCCCCAGCCGGTTTGAAGCCAACCTTGTATCCGGTTTTTTCATAATATTCACGGATCATGCGTACCATCACCAATGAGTTTTCTAAAGTGGCATTAACAGCCTCTTTTCCAGTTGAAGTCTTTATGAAATCGGATCCCGCCATCATGCACACCATACTCGCTCTTGCTACATTCTGAAGGGTTCCAAGTTCCCCTACAGCCAAAATCGACTTCATATATGCATCACCGCAGGCTTCCCTGAATGCTGAAACTTCTTCATAAAGGTCTTTCCAACGACCAGTCAAAACATATTCTCGACTAATTACGATATCTATTTCTTTTGCTCCTGCCTTGACTGCCTCCTTAATCTGTTGCAACTTCAGTTCAAAAGGAATCTGTCCCGCCGGAAAACCAGTTGAAACAGCAGCAACAGGAATTCCGGTACCAGAAAGCTCCCTAACAGCCGTTTCGATGTGGTTATGATAAACACAAACTGCTGCCACATGAACTGGAAAGTCTGGAATTCCAAGCTTGACAAGCAGATCATGCCTAACTGGAGCACGAGCCTTGGCACATAACCTTTTGACCCTGCCGGTCGTATCATCACCCGAGAGTGTTGTCAAATCAATTAAAGAAATTGCTTTCAAGAGCCATGCAATTTGCCATTCCTTTTTGACTGACCGTCTGCGAGCCAAGGTTGATGTTCTTCTTTCCACTGCACTTCGGTTCACTTGGATTTTGCTGATCCAATCCATTTGAAATGGAATGCCAGGGTTGCGATCCATTTCGAGGAATTGCTCTTCAGTCTTTTGTTTAGCTTTGTTTCTTGCCATAAACATCAGCCAAATAT
>JALUTL010000012.1:6417-6900 GCA_027016475.1 Candidatus Heimdallarchaeota archaeon | reverse complement strand
CTGGAACCATTGGAGAACCTCTAATTTCCCTCTTGCTTGGAACCAAAGACAAATTAGGGATTGATGAGGTGATTTTTTACAAACATACTCCGCGGTTGACTGACCGCCCTATGCTTCGAGATTTGATTAACAGGGGTGGAAAACTTTGTGTTGAGGCAAACCAAGTCGGAGAATTTGAAAACATGGGACTTAAGGTTTCCTATAATTTTGATGATGCTCTGAACATGGCCAGCGTTGTTGCTGATGCGACCAAAGAAGGAGTTGGAATGAAAAACAAGGAGCTCTATTACTCCAAAGTTGAAGACAAGGTGAAAGGATTTCTGGCCCAAGGTTCAGAAGCAGATTTCGGCACAATTTACGCGTCTGGTATCAATGATCCGATATTTGAGAAAGACATGCCAAAATACATCCAAATTGCCTCATGCAACACCCATGCAGCAGCGGCGGCAGTAAAACATTTGGGATTCATGAACGGCAATTCAC
>JALUTL010000012.1:0-6407 GCA_027016475.1 Candidatus Heimdallarchaeota archaeon | reverse complement strand
CATATTGATTTGACCTTAATCCGTAGGGCAAGTGATGTTTCTCAGGAGAAAAGCGTACCTGCACCTACAATTACAAAATATGAATATGGCGACTTTGGAACGCACCACGCCAAAGATGTTTATCGGTTGTTTAAGACCGTAGGTATCGAACTGGACATATTCAGCAGTGCAATGAAAGCAAACACCCAATATATGCACAGTCTTTCAGGCCATTTTGTCCTCAAGGAACCAACGGGTGAAGATCAAATTTTACAGATAATTGACGAAACTCCTCAATTGGCCATGACAGAAAAGACCAGTGTCAACAAGGTATTCTCTTTCGGAAGGGATCATGGGTACTACGGCAGAATCCTCAACCAAATTGTTTTTGTCAAACCGTCAATCAAGGTTCGGAAGAACCACCTTTATTTCTGGGCCTTCGTTCCACAGGATGGCAACTCGATTTTGAGCTCAATTCGAGCGCTCTTGAACTATATGTATGGTGTGGAAGAAACGAACAATTTAATGCATGTGTTTGATCGATGGATATTTTCAGAGGTCTGAGGCAATTTATCAACCAAACATCTGATAAAATTCTCCACCAATTTTGTCAATTTCAGTTATACTTTGGACAAGATTTATTATCCTTCGAGTGGAATTTTCTGTAATGGCAATTCCTGCCTCTGAATCTGAATTGTTTGAAAGCCTTTACGACCTGTTCAATGAAAAATTTGACCAACTCATTGAGAAAATTGCTGACTTGGATGAACGAGTGGATGAATTGCGCAAAAACATTGATCAAGATCTGAAACTCAATTACTTAAACTCAGTTGCCCGCTTTCTCGAAAAAGAGGCGCTTGAACTTATGGGTACAATGACCTGCAGTTACCATCTACGAACAGAAGTTCAGTGTAAAAGCTGGGTTTCCTCCAATATTTCTGGCTATCTTGAAAACTTGTCTATTGGCAACCTTGCTGGTGCTCAGGTTATGCTGAAGCAATTTTTGCAAGAAATTCAGAAAAACATGAACAATTTGGACAACAACGCGCATTGCAGAAAGGAATGGAAATATCTCTATGAAACATTAAGTCACCATCAGGAATTCATTCGTGAAATTTCATCTTTGTTCGTCCCACAAGCCGTCATTTCGAATTTGCAGGATGCAAGCTTTGATCCTGACTTTGTCAGTGAATCGTTTTTGGTTCCACTGGCGCATCCTCTGCGGGTAAAGATCATCTATTCATTGAAGGAATCAAGCAAAAGGTTTACTGCCATGAAGGAAGAACTGGATATCAAAAACACAGGTCTTCTGGTTCACCATCTGAAACCATTGACTGATGCAGGTTTTGTTACCCAAAACTACAAGAAAGAGTATCTGCTGACAGAGAAGGGATACATGGTTGCCAAATTCCTTTCACAATTGGATGCCAGTTTGCGTCCGGAAAATACCGTTTCAATAGAAAAAGTCAAAATAGGCATTGACAACGTCGATTGGAAGGAACTGAAGGTCATCCACGACTAATCTATCTTTGAATTTAATTCGCAACCAATCTCTTTTTAAAAACAGTCAAAATTGCACCATATGGAACTATCTTCCCGTATTCAAGGGTTTCACAAACTTTCTCAACCTGAACGGATAGCAAAGATACAGGAAATGGTGGGTCTGTCTTCGGAAGAAGTTGATATTCTTCTTGCAAAATCCCCTCCATTGGATCTTTTTGACAGAATGATTGAGAACAACATAGGAGTCATGCAGGTTCCGATTGGAGTTGCAACAAATTTTGTCATAGATGGAAAAGATCGGCTTGTTACAATGGCTGTTGAAGAAGCCAGCGTTGTTGCCGCCGCATCGAACGCTGCTCGTATTGCAAGACCTCACGGTGGATTTTTCACATCAACTACGGGATCTTTCATGATTGGACAAATTCAGGTTGTTGATGTTCAAACACCGTCATATGCGGCACAAACTGTATTGTCCCACAAAGATGAAATTCTGGCCTTGGCAAATGAACAGGATCCAATTTTGGTCAAATTTGGCGGTGGCGCAGTTGACTTGGAAACAAGGATTGTTCCTTCAGCAATCGGTGACATGTTGGTCATTCACCTTGTTGTCAACACTTTGGATGCTATGGGTGCTAATGCAGTCAACACGATGGCAGAAACAATTGCCCCAAAAATTGAGGAGTTGACTGGAGGTGATGTCAGACTAAGGATATTGAGCAACCTTGCAGACAAGCGCATCGTCCGTGCCCGTGCAATATTTGACAAAGAACTGTTGGGTGGTGATGAGGTTGTTGACGGTATAATCGAGGCTTGGGCATTTGCTGAGGCGGATCCGTATCGTGCCGCAACACACAATAAAGGAATCATGAATGCAATTTCCGCAATTACTGTTGCTACTGCCAATGATTGGAGAGCTATCGAAGCAGGAGCTCATGCCTATGCTGCTCGGTTTGGTTACTATGGATCATTGACTACTTATGAAATAACTGAGGATGGTCATTTGGCTGGTACTATCGAGCTTCCACTGGCACTAGGGACAATTGGAGGAGCAACAAAAATTCACCCAACTGCACAGGTAAATCTTAAAATCATGGATGTCAAAACTGCTCAAGAGCTTGCTGCTATAGTCGCATCTGTCGGTTTGGCCCAAAATTTGGCGGCCTTGAGGGCATTGGCCACCGAAGGAATCCAGAAAGGCCATATGAAACTTCATGCTCGAAATCTTGCGGCTCAGGCCGGGGCCACAGGAGAAGAAGTAGACTTGATTGCACAAAAAATGATTGAACGAGGAAAAGTTAGAGCTGATGTCGCTGAAGAAATATTGAAAGAGATTCGGAATTCCTAGCTACATCAGTTCACAGACCACAATCAATTTGTTGTGATCTCTTGAATGGTTGTTGACATATTTAAAGAATCTAAGCATAGGTACAGCAGTTGAAACTATACTCAACGAGCCATATCCATGGGAAATAGGAAAGTAATCATCGGGCGGAACGTAATGTACAATTTGGCCCCCCCAATCATTGCCCCATTGTTCGGTTATATCCAGATACATAAAATGTCCTTTTTTCTGTTCTAGGTCATCATGCATGACTGTATAGGATTTCCATGACAACCGGATTACCTCCCCTCGAATTTCAGTCATTTCTTGCCCAAGAATCTTTGAAGCAAATTGTCTAAATACGTCTGATTGGAAAAACTGCTCCAAAATAGCAGGCATTTTGGTTTTTTCGTAGTTCCATTTTATTGGATTGTACATTCGCTCATATGTTACATGGTCTAGATCATCCCGAATTGAATTGAGGAACGATTCAGAAACAAACTTCTGAAGGATAATCGCTTTGAATTTCCCTTGTGAGCTAAAATTACTGGCCAAGGCCTCTATGTTAGTTGGTTGCAAGTAAAATGAGTTAATCCTTTCCATAAAACCATCCCGTAATGCTTGCCCTATAGTTCTCTCCTATCACTTCCTCCACTTCGTGAAATGAATGGGGTAACACTTCAAAAAAGGTGAAGGTGTTGAATTTGGGGAGAATTTTTTTCACAACTTGGTGGGGCTTGCCTTCTTTTTGATCAAACAAATTCAGTGTCCCGCCTTGTCCCTCTTCTAAGTCTGACAAATAAATAATGAATGCAAGCTTTCTTCCTGGAAGCTGATCGTCATGGCACAGTAAATAATCGGTATCTGAATAAAGATTTCCTGTAGCATCAACCTTCCCTGTTTGCAATTCCAAACCAGTTAAAGACTGCATTAGCTCGACAAACATCTGTGACGACAGAAATTGTTTGAAATCTCTAAGTATCTTATGTGATAAATTTTCTAAATCCTCTGTTTGAAGGAATTGGAAAAGATCTGAATCTTTTTGAAAAAATGGCTCTTCACCCAATAGCTCTACAATATCCAAAAGATAGTCTTCGTTGAAAAAATTCGAAAGCACCAAATGGGGAAAAGGTTCAGCATGCCGAAACATTTCATTCAATCGTTGCAACTGTGCAGTATTCAAATAAATTGGATTGATACTATCTGCCAGACCTTGGAATTGTCCATCCACAAAGTTTATTGATCTGCTGATTTCATAAGGCTTCACATACCATTCCTTCCTTAATCTTCTTTCCTGAGTGGGACAAAGAGAATCTATTTTAATTTACTTTCCTAGAGTTTTTGTGAGCGGCCAAACTATTGCAGAGAAAATCCTTTCCACCCATTCGATTGATCAACGGATGGTTTATGCAGGTGATAGAGTAGATGTCAGGCCCGCCTCAATCCTGACTAATGAAATGCTTCCCATGGTTGCAATCCCGAAATTTATCCAAACTGGAGCCAAACAGGTTCACCCTCATTTTGTTGAAAACTCCCTCGCAATCTTGGATCATGGAGGGTTTGGGACGACTGACAAGATGATTCAGTTGCATCAAGTTGCGAAGCATTTTGCAAAAAAATATGGCATACGATTGGCTCCTGCTGGTGCAGGAATTTCCCATGTGGTTTTTCATGAAGAAGGTATGGTTCAAAGCGGTGACTTAATTCTTGGCAGTGATAGTCATACTGTGACTCATGGTGCTTTCAATGCATTTGCCAAAGGTATCGGTGGATCGGATCTTGTAGAATTGATGGTCAAAGGAACTACTTGGTTGGATGTGCCTGAAACAATCTCCATTCATGTAACCGGCAAGCTTAGAAAAGGAGTTTACAGCAAAGACCTTCTGCTGACCATGTTGGGTGAAAAATCAACCCAATGGGGTACTGATCGGTGCTTTGAATATTCTGGAGAAGGGATATTGGATCTTTCCCTTGAAGCGCGTATGACTATGAGCAACATGGCTGTTGAAATGGGCGGAGTAGCTGGTATTATGCCAAACGATGAAAAACTTGAGGCATATCTGAAAACAGTGCCTGTTCGGCGTCCCCCTAATCCTGTTTCCCCGGATCCTGATGCCGAGTACTATGAAAAGTACGAAATAGATGCATCTGAGGTTGTTCCCAGTGTTGCCTGTCCTCATTCTCCCGACAATGTCAAACCAGTTGAAGAGGTTGGTGACGTGCCCCTTGATCAAGTTTTCATTGGATCCTGCACCAACGCGAGAATTGAAGATTTGGAGATAGTTGCAAATATTTTGAAAGGTAAAAAAGTAAGTGTGGAAACGTTGATTATTCCGGGCTCTTCAGCTGTAGCCTTGGAAGCGGTGCGGAGAGGTTATGTCCAGATATTCATGGAGGCTGGGGCGACTTGGGCATATTCAACTTGTGGCGCCTGCTATGGTGGAACATTGGGACGAGTTGGCCCCGGTATGACTGCACTTAGCACAACCAACCGGAATTTCATCGGCCGAATGGGTGGCGATGAAACCAGCAAAACCTATCTTGCATCTCCTGCAACGGCGGCTGCTTCTGCAATAGCTGGCAAAATTGTTACCGCAGGCTACGAGAGGTGATTTGAATGGACAAAATAGATGTGACAAACATTACCGGCAAAGCCATGAAATTTGGTGATGGGATGAACACGGACATTATTATTCCATCTCAATACTTGGAGGATTCAGATCCAAATGTATTTTGCAAATATGTAATGGCGGCAGTAAGGCCAACTACTTATGATGAAATCCAAAAGCAGGGTGATACAATCTTTGTAGGTGGAAAAGATTTCGGTTCTGGGTCTTCGCGAGAACAAGCCCCTGATGCCATCAAGTATGCAGGTGTTAAGGCCGTTGTGGCTGAATCCTTTGCCTCGATTTTTTTCAGAAATTGTGTCAATGTTGGTCTTCCTTTGTTGGAAGTGCCTGATATAACATCTGCTGTTGAAGAGGGTGATGAACTGCTTGTGAATCTTGAAGAGGGTTTTGTGAAGAACATTACAAAAGGAACAATATATAAAGGGAGACCGATCGAAGCATTTCTGCTCAATAAATTGAAAAAGGGTGGCCTGATACCTGAATTGCAGGAATATGTCAAACAGCATGGGTTGGACAAGGAACCGGAATTTGCGGCAACCTTTCAGACAAACTGAACAAAAAAATTATTGTTGGCAAATCCAATTTGAATTGAAAGCGGACAATTTTTAAAAGATAAGGTGAATAATTAGTTGGCATGTCAGAAGAAGTCCCAACACCAAATGTGAACACAAGCAGTGAACTGCAAGAAAAAATCAACGCGTTGGAAGCAAAAGTAAACGAGCTTCAGGAAGCTAACCAAGCAAAAGACAGTCAAATCCAAGAATTGCAGGCAAAGGCTTCTGATTTGGAACAACAACTGTCCTCTGCGAAAGATGTTGCTGCTTCAAAGGATCAAGAATTGTCCCAATTGAAGTCCCAACTTCAAGAAAAAGAGGCTCAACTGAATGCGTCAGCCGGTTCAGAAGAGAAGCTTAAGGAACTGGAAACGAAACTCACTGAAAAAGAGAAGGAAATCGCCGATCTCCAATCCAAGG
>JALUTL010000011.1 GCA_027016475.1 Candidatus Heimdallarchaeota archaeon | reverse complement strand
CAGAGGTAAAGATTGGTTTCAACAGAAGATAACCTTTGACTCTGATATGATTTTTCTTCAGAAGGTTGACTGCCCTTTCGAACTGTTTTTGTGTATGACCTTTGTTGTTGGCCCTCTTATTGATTTCATCGTTCATGGTTTCCTGACCAATTGCCACAATAAGCTTCGCTCTGTCTATTCCTTCCAAAAGGGCATCAATATGCTTTTGGATAACATATTCGCATCTTGTCTCTACAACAATTTCGTCAACTAGCGGATCAAATTTTGATAGGATTGTTTGTCTGAGATTTTCTGGTAACTCCCATGGATCAAGGAAACTTCCTGATGTATAAAATTTAACTGCCTTGATAGTGGGATCACTTTTTTGCCGTTCTTGAATAATTTTAAGAGCATTGTCTGGAATTCTTCTCAGGTCATCCAATGATGGATTAAATGGGTTATCTGTTGGTAATGTACAAAAAGAACATCCTCCATGTTTGGCTCTGGCATATTTACATGCCCTTGTTGGAAGCACCATTGCCAAGGCTTTTCCTGTGCTCCCATCTGAAAAGTAATGCTCATCAATCCAGTTAATAATTCGTGTGTGGTTCTGCCGTGTCTGATCTGAAATAACTCTGAGACGACCGATTTCCATGGTTATTTCCTTCAGTTTTGATGGGTCAGCTCTCATTTTGCCAACATCTCCTGTTTCTTGATTTTCTTCCTAATTTTTACGCCAATACCATTTGCTGCCCTGTTCATCGTTTCGCCGCTAATGCTCGCATCTCCTATTGCAAGTGGTTCAGAACCTGTTTCATCAAAAATGATCACTTCATCTCCTGGAGCAATTTGACTGTTCGCGGTCTTGATCCCAGACAAAAATAATGTAGACCCACGTAAATCCTCACCATCAAAAATGATTTTTGCAGAAGTCTTCAAGTTTGAGGCAAGTACGGCTTCTGGGAATAGCCGGACTTTTCCACTGGATGCTTCCCAAGTCAGGTAGTGAGTTTTGTTTCTTTGAACTGCAATTGGCTTGGGCGACCTTCCGAAGAATTTCAACTTGTCAAGAGGAATCTTGAATTCAGTACCATGGTTCCAGTAGATGAGTGCTTGAAGAGAATTTATCCAATCCTGTTGTCGGGCTTTGCTGTCAAAGTGTATCTTCTCTTCAGGACAATACTCTTTCAGACATTCAATTAGGGAATCTATTGCTGCTTTGGAAGTAGGTTTTGACTTCTGCCAAGAGGTGATGTAATTGTGACCCGGCAAATTGAGCATATCTCTGTAACCTTCAGAGACATGGACAAGAATGGGTATGCCTTTCGGTACTTTGTCCAACATTTTTCCTAGCAGAGCGCCAGTCAGTTTGCTTTCCTCTTCACTCCATTCTCCTGTTACTGGAATGTCATAGCTTCTGGCAGGATACACTGTTTCAAGCTCATTAGGAACCACTCCTAAAGGTGACGTCAAGGACCAGATTTCAACAATTCTCGTATACTGTTTCAATGCTTTTCGAATGGCTTCCTGATAGATTCTATGAGATTTGGATTGTGAATAGGGTTTTTTGGCAGAACATGGGAGGAGAAGAAGAATCTTCTTGTTCGGTGGAAATTTGTACCTTGTTTTCACCCTCTGCTGAAAGGCCTTGACTTCAGGGTGATGCAGTCCCTCATCTCCAATAAATTCTACTTTGTTGGAATTCTGGAACCCCCACATCGAGTACGGTTTTGCAATCCTATTGAAGTGCTTAATGGCGGATGACACTTTTGGAGAGACATGCATCTCTCTATAGAGCCTTGTCCAAATTGTATTGCCAAGAACTGCTTTTTTTATCCCCTCAAAATCAGAGTAAACAACTTGAGTATTTATTTTTTTCAGCTTTTCCCTATCTGCACCGATATCGTGAGATATGAAATTATCCCAAAATGATATTTGTTCCAGTGCTAGTAGTCTTGCTTCAGTATTGTCAAGAATGTCAATGCCTAAAGCAACTAGGAGTGTATTATAGCCAATCATTCCTGTTCTGGGAAGATAAATGGCAATGTCTGGAGGAATGCTGTTCCTTAATTGCATCAATTTTTCCAACCATTCCCTATAAGATGAATTGAACAAAGGAGCAAGTCTAATTGAAATGATGGACGGTTGGAAATTGATCAATTCTTCTAGTTGTTGCTCGGAAGCAATTGAAGGATCATAAACCGCCCCATAGATTTCAGGTCGTTTCACCATTTCCAGACGGTCAAGAAAGAGGTCATATTCATAACGTGAAGCATTTTCAAAATCAGATGGGATTGCCAGCAAAGGAGTGTAAATGGGAATTGCCAATGTACCTTTGTCCGGTTCCGCTAATTGTTGCTCGTTTCCTCTATCATCAATTATGGTTGGCACAAGGGACACCGATTTGTTCGATGGGACACCTGAGCTAGAATCAAGAAACCATGGAGTCTCTTCAATAGACTGCTCCGCTTTCAGAGCCATTCTTCGAATATAACCCTGTTCGTATCTGATTTGAAATTTGGTCACTAATTTAGTTTGGTGAAGGTTGAATAAACTTTTTGGATAGATTCAAGTAAACATGGTTTAGTAGTGATCTTGAGTTTGAATAATGGAATTGGTTTATTTGCAAAAATCATCTGCCAATTCCTCGCTTAAGCTTCAGAGCTTTGCCTACTTAAAAATAAAAATAGTTAAAAAAGAGAAGGTCATATCCTTATTAGTATATTAGTATCTTTTAGGTGACTGCAATGGTAGAATGCTTTAAAGTATTGGAAGATGGGGCTTTGAAGCCTGTTGACGGCTTCAATCAGGAATCTGACAGTGTTTACTTGTTGGTTGATCATGAAAACAGAAACATTTTCCTATGGAAAGGAAAGGATGCAGGAGTTCGTCTAAAGTTTATTGGCTCTCGTGCAATGAGTGAGAAGAGACAGGATTTAGGATACCACTATCAAATGCATGTGCTTGATCAGGATGATGAGAGTCCTCTGTTCCTTGCTGCAATCACAGGTGAACCTGTAGAAACCTCCCCAAAGAAATCATCATATGAAATTGAACCTGAAGCCCCTCCCAATTTGGAAGAGCTAGCAAAACAGCAGGGCATCTCTGTAGAGGAAGCAACAAAAGAATACCAAGCTCAAATGGATGAACTGGGAGATAAATTTGGAAAAATGGGTGGATTAACAACAAGACCAAAGAAAACTCTGCTTTCTGAACTAGGTTCTGAATCAGCCCCAGCTCCACAAGCTCCAAGTCCTATTTCTTCCAAAGCAATACCTGCTGCACCAACCAAAGTAGCACCTGGAGACAAAAAAGGAAGGTCACAAAACGAGCTATTGGAAGAAGCTACAGAATTATTGAAGGCATTGGGTGAACTAAGAGGTTACAGCAGAGAAATGGTTGTTGTGGGCAATATGGTGTACCGGGTCAAAGATAATTATGATCTAGAAGAGTTGGATACACCATTGGAAGGAATTTTCAGAGTTGATGAATTCACACCACGTCTTATATGTGAATCAGGAAAAGTCAAGGTGATTGAGCTCCTTAAACCAACAGGAAGTGAAGAGGAGATTGACGAATCACTTACTCAAAATCTTTCAGATCTCACCAGTATGTTCATGATAGAAATTGAGTAAACTAATTAATATTGATCTTCAGGAATCGCTTCCAAAATATCATTCAATTTGGGAGAATGTTGAACAAGCACTGAAGCGCTTGATGTAAACGTTTCTATGTTTCTTGCTCCTGCAACTAAAATGAAGCGTTTCAGATTTCTCAAAATTAGAAATCCACTTTTGCAACGAACCATTATGTCTGTGGTTTCCCCAAATCCAACCCGAGAGACTGCCAGATTCGCGGCATTCTGCAATGATGCACTAATTGCGGAAAACTCAGAAGGATCTGCAGTAGACTTTGTGAAAAACGCAACTCTGGCGCCTGTTGTTGTAATTACAGCTAGTGTGTCAACTTTCGCTTCCTGCGTAATTTCTCTCAGTTCTTTAGCTAGTTTTGCTGCTGTATTTCTATCAACTCGTACTGACATTCATTTTGTCATATGAATAAACTGGTTTATTAATCTAATACCATGAAATGAACCATCTGAATATTTTTGTGCCTTAATTTTCATATGGGCTTCACTCATTCCAATTGAATGATATACAGAATACTCTAAGGAAAGTTTTAAGTTAATTCCTTTTGGAAATTCAATGTATGAGGTGTGAAGACTATAATCTTTTCAACATTTAGCCAGTAAACTTTTTTTGAAAAGTAAGATTATATAGGGAAATACAAAAGCTCTTCATGTAGAAAACCAATGTGGACTACAGAAGATTCTGAGGATCAACTATGTCAGCGAGCAAACTAACCAAAAAAGATCAAAAGCCTATTCCCGAGGTGCGAGTCATAAGTGACCCTGAAGTCATCAAAGTTCTTTTGAACAAAACAAGAAGGGAAATTTTGCAAGTCATGCGGAAAGGATACTATAGAGATGGATCCAATCGTATATCGTATGATATGAGTGTCGGAGAAATAGCAGAAATTTTAGAAACAACCCCGCAACGACTATATCATCACATCGACAAACTGATAGAAGCAGGGCTTGTGGAGAAATCACGAGAAGTGAAAAAAGTACGCTCAGTCATCACTTATTACAAAAGAACTGCAAGAAATTTTGTTATTGCCTACGAATCTGATTCAACCGGTGAGATGTACGAAGAGCAAGGCAAGTCAATGGCAAAAACGATAAAGGAAGCTTTCGATTTAAAACTAACAAATGACGAATTTGATAGATTGTCTTCCATTGTAACAAAGTTGTCTCGTAACTCTTCGTTCTACTATTCCAAATTGGCTGGGAAACTTTCACCTGACTATCAGGGGAAAGATGTCCATTGGGCTCTTGATCTACTCAGAAGGACATTTCAAGTGAACGATCCTGAATATATCAAGCAAATGAATGATCTCAGAGGCTTACTTCAACCCAAGTTGGGTTTTGACACAAATGTAACACAAGAAACAAATTAAGAAAATCCTAGGTGTGGCGAAAAAATGACATATTTGACTAAATGAAAAAATTTCTTCTGTAGGCTTCTGTAGATAAGTTATCAAGAAATTTTGGAATTCTTAGATTTTAATACGAGTATGAGGAAGGTCTTTTATTGTAGAACGACTAGCTTATCATGTCGAGAAACCAACAGGTAGCTGTTTTTGGAATCAGGTGAATTAAATGGAAGAGTATGATGAATCAGCCATTCAAGTATTGGAAGGGACAGAAGGGGTTCGACACCGTCCTTCCATGTATATTGGAGATGTGGGGCCTAGAGGACTTCACCATCTGGTGTATGAGGTAATTGACAATAGTGTAGATGAGGCCATGGCTGGCAGATGTTCAAAGGCCGTTGTCACTCTCCATGCAAATGGATATGTATCAATTAGGGATGATGGTGCAGGAATACCGTCTGACATTCACCCTCAATATGGGGTATCCACTTTAGAAGTAATTTTGACAAAACTCCATTCTGGAGGGAAATTTGGCAAGAAAGCTTATTCTGTTTCCGGTGGGTTGCATGGTGTTGGTCTCTCAGTTGTGTGTGCTTTGAGTGAAGATTTCTATGTAGAGGTAGTCCGAGAGAAAAAAGTATATTGGCAGGAATATTCTAGAGGGAAGAAAAAGTATGATGTCCAATCACGCCCTCGCCGAGAAGATGAAGCACGTGGAACATTAATTAAGTTCAAACCGGATCCTAAAATTTTCACGACAACTGAGTTCAACTTCGAAATTTTGGCCGGACGATTCAAGGAATTGGCATATCTGACTGACGGTTTTACCATTGAATTTATTGATGAAAGGGAACTAGTTGTTGATGATAAAGGGGAAAAGACGCCAAAGAAAGTTGTTTATCATTTTGAGGGTGGTATTGTTCAGTTTGTGGAAGATACAATCGCAAATCGGAAAAAATTAGAGGAGGATGCCCCAATTTTCCGGGTTCATGGCGAACAACAGGGCGTGATTGTCGATATAGCGTTAGCATACACTGATGCGTATGTTGAAGTAATCAAAGGGTTCGTCAACAATATTGATACCCGCGAAGGAGGCACCCACGTCACTGGTTTCAAAACTGCCCTGACGAGAACATTGAATGAATTTGCAAGGGCAAACAAGATCCTTAAAGATAAGGAGGAAAACCTCAAAGGGGATGATACCAGAGAAGGCCTTGTTGCGATAATATCCGTTAAGGTTCCCGATCCACAGTTCGAAGGGCAAACCAAAACTAAATTAGGAAACAGTGAAGTGGACGGAATTGTTCAGTCCATTTTTGGCAAAAAATTCAAGGAGTTCCTTGAAGAGCATCCACAATACGCACGAACCGTAATACAAAAGGCAATTCTGTCAAGGAGGGCACGATTGGCTGCCCAAAAGGCAAGAGAATTAATCCGAAAAACAGGTACTAGCAGGGTTTCACTTCCTGGAAAGTTGGTTGCATCAAGAGAGAAAGATCCTATGAAAAGAGAACTTTTCTTGGTTGAAGGACAGTCGGCAGGTGGGACGGCAGTCAAAGCGAGAGATGCCCAGAACCAAGAGATTTTGTTCTTGAGGGGAAAAGTTCTGAATGTTGAAAAGGCGCGGTTAAGCAAGATTTTGGATAACGCTGAAATTCGTAATATCATTACTGCCGTAGGAACTGGTATTGATGACGATTTTGATATTTCTAAAGTCAGGTATGGGAAAATTGTCATTTTGACAGATGCAGATGTTGATGGTCTCCACATTGCTACGCTTCTGTTGACCTTGTTCTATAGACATAGGAGACCGCTAATTGAAGAAGGGTTTGTTTACATGGCTCGCCCCCCTCTGTATAAGGTGGCATTTAATACCAAGTCAATTAAGCTATCTGGACGTCCTTATGTTTATTTAACTTCAGACAGGGATTT
>JALUTL010000010.1:1564-2092 GCA_027016475.1 Candidatus Heimdallarchaeota archaeon | reverse complement strand
TAACTACCGGTTGTCCATTTTCCACGATTGCGACAACAGAGTTTGTTGTCCCCAAATCGATTCCGATTACTTTTTCTTTTTTGCTCATTCTTGTCACCTCTATTCTTGTACTTGTGGTTCTTCAATTGGTGCAGATTTGGCTTTATATACAGCAACTTTTGCCGGTCTCATGACAAGACCATTTCTCATAAACCCTCGAAAGACGACTTCAGCAATAGTGTTCTCTGGATATTCGCTAGATTCAATCGTGTACAAAGCTTCATGATAGACAGGATTAAATGAGGTAACTCCTGTCTCGATAGGAATCTCCTCAACACCTTCTTGCTTAAGAAGCTGGAGTAGTTCCTCGTAAACAAGACGGAAACCCTCCAAGTGAGCTTCTGGAAGTTGGTCACTGGATTTTTCCAATGCCCTTGAAAAATTATCAACAATGTTAAGGAGTTTGGTCAATACTCTTGAACCTTCCCGATTCAATTGGTCTTTGACCCGTTTTTCTACTTGATTCTTAAAATTGATTTTATCAGCTCT
>JALUTL010000010.1:0-1554 GCA_027016475.1 Candidatus Heimdallarchaeota archaeon | reverse complement strand
TTTGAGCTTCTCAAACTCGCTCTTTGAGACCGAGATTAAATCTTCTTGTGCTTGGTTCTGCTCTTGTGTTTCAACGTCATCATTTGGCAAATTTGTCTTATTGTCGTTAGCTCCAATTTCCTTTGTTTTAGGGCTTGATTTTTCTTTTTCATTACTCATGAGATCACCATTTTCCCGTCCTAAAGTTCACCGAAACGACGTCCTTGTGAGAGCTAGGGATAATATAGAGTAGTTTACCCACGGTATAATACTGATTTGACCTATTTTAATGTTAATCGATAGAGACAAACCAAACATGTGGGGAATAATGCCAAGTCATGCATTATTACACAGAAATAGATCCCTTCCTAAATTCGGTCTTACCAATTATTGCATTCACTAGGCAGGGCTTGTTGTTTGCCGCATAAGATTTCCCCGTTTTCAATGCGGTTCGTATCTCGTCTTCGCGAATAACCCTGATTCCTTGGGCACCGAGTCCAATTGCAGCGTTATCATAATCAGTATGAGCGAGTTTGGTCGCAACATCCGAACCTAAAATCACTGTTTGATCCCTTTCAATCTGAGTCCAGCCTGCATCATTGCCAATAATTCCAATTATGCCAATTTGATGCCTTGCAAAAGTCTCCCACTCCATGAGCGTATAACCCACGGAGCCGTCCCCATAAAAGATCCAAACCTCAGAATCAGGATTGACAAGCTTCGCTGCCAGGGCAAATCCTCCGCCGGAACCCAGTGTCCCAAAAACTCCCGGATCTAACCATCCAAGAGGCTTTCTGGGGTGAACAATATATGCAGCGGAAGCCACGAAATCTCCTCCATCACCAATTAATATCGCGTCTTCAGCAATATTCTCCTCTATTTCTAATAAAAGACTGAGGGGATTGATGTGGTCAGTCCTATCTAAGCTCATTTCTTTAATTTCTTGATCACGTTGAGCATCTCTTGTCTTAAGCTCCCTAAGCCATCTGCTCCACCTCTCTGCATTTGGCTCCCAGCCTTCGAGCAGTTGGCTAAAAAACTCATACACATCGGAATGAACCTTGACAGTAGGTGAAACGTTCTTGGACAGCGTCTTCTTATTTCGGTTGATGGCAACGATCTTTGCACCCTTATTAAAGGTAAAGCCATAATTAAGGCGAAAATCAACGGGTATCCCTGCGAGAAGAATTAAGTCTGCTTCTTTTAGAGCGTTTTTTCGCTTGTGACGAATGTGTAATGGATGGTTGCGACCTAGTAGACCCCGAGCCATGCCTGATAAGTACGTGGGAATGCCCAGTTTTTCGATATAGGAGGCTAGTTGTCTGGCCTTTTGAGGCTGAAGAAGAGCTTGACTGCTTACCAGAAGAAGGGGTTTCTCAGCTTGTTCTACAAGTTTTTTCGTCTTTGTTAGGGTTGAAGGTTTAGGGTTTGGAATTCTAATTCTAATTGTAGGCTCAATCAAATCAGAAGAATCAACAGAGAATAGACGCAAGAGATGTCTTCGCAAGTAGAGACGAGTGATTTTAGCCATTGGAGAAGAAGAACGCGGGGCATTAGCAAAGTACCAATCTGTAA
>JALUTL010000009.1 GCA_027016475.1 Candidatus Heimdallarchaeota archaeon | reverse complement strand
GTATTTCATTCAACGGAGAAAAGAAATTGAACAAAAGCTGAAGGAAGAGGAAAGGGCAAGAATCGCCGCACGTAAGGCACAAGAAACTCCAATGCAGAAATATGGACCATTAGTGGTGTTTGTTGTATGGATGCTAGTATTGTTCTATGTTGCTCAAATACTTTGAACTATTCTTTTGTAAAGGAAATAAGTCCAAGAACAATAGATAGCATTCCCGCAATAGGAATCTCCAGATAGGTTATTTCCTGTCCAAAAAACGTATCTTTCTCATAGAATGTCAAATCATTTTCATCAAGTCTCATAAAACGGAGAAAAATTAGTAGAAAGCCACAGATCATTCCCAGCAATGCGGCTGGCTTTCCGCTTTCCCTCTTGCCTGCTTTCATCGCCAAAACCATGGCAACGATAGCCAAAATCACAGTGACATAGAATAGAATTACCAAATCTCCAAACATATCATGGTAGACTCCTTCCGATTCAAACCATTCTCCCTTTATTGTTTCATCATTTGAATTCTTAAACCAAAACACTTCTCCAGACGAAGAACGGTAGAAAGACCCAAAAGTCATTTGAGAAGAAACAAAATTTTCCGCTTCAAAAGAAATGTAGGCAATTGGTGCCACTAATATTGAAAGACCGCTTAGAAAGGCCAATGCTTTCATAGAACCACCATTTACAGAATTCTCTTAAACTTAATTGGACCTTAATGCACAAATGATGAAATGCGGATAGCAAATGAGAACATATAATGAGTTAAAGTGTTGAACGATGGACTAATAAACTGTGGATTTTGCTTTAGAGATAAAATAAGTGGAAACATAACCTTTTTCAAAACATATTCTTTGATTTTTCAATGGACGAGTTGAGTATTGACCAGCTAATTGGACTATATGACAGTGGGCAGATTACTATTGAGAAAGTAGTATCTCAATATCTTGAAAGAATTGAAGACTTGAATCCAAAGATTAAAGCAGTTATTGAAGTAAATCCTGACGCTCTTGAAATAGCTCAGATGCTTGACGAGGAAATGAGAGAAAAAGGCAGAAGAAGCCCTTTATATGGAATCCCCATCATCATCAAAGATAACATAGATACAAAAGACAAGATGAAAACATCCGCTGGTTCATTAGCTTTGAAGAACCATATTGCAAGCAAAGATGCGTTCATTGTTAAAAAAATCCGGGACGCTGGCGGTGTGATCATTGCCAAGGCAAATTTGAGTGAATGGGCAAACTTCAGAGGCAAACGATCAATCAGTGGCTGGTCTTCAAGAGGTGGACAAACACGTAATCCGTATGTACTGGATCGAACCCCCTGCGGATCTAGCTCTGGATCGGCAGTCGCCGTAGCGGCAAACCTATGTGTCGTTGCTGTTGGAACGGAAACTGATGGTTCAATAATCTGCCCCTCGCATACCAATGGCATCGTTGGTTTGAAACCTACCATGGGATTAGTCAGCAGAAGCGGTATTGTTCCAATTTCACACACGCAGGATATAGCCGGGCCAATGGCTCGGTCTGTGAAAGACTGTTCCTACCTTCTTGAAGCGCTGGTAGGGGTAGATCCAGCCGATAAGGTCACCATGAAACAACCTCGCGAAGTCCTAAATTATAGCCAGGCTTTATCAACTAACGCACTCCAAAATGCGGTCATTGGTGTAGGAAGAGAATACTTTGGCTTTTCACCCAACGTAGACACAATCTTGAACAATGCAATCAAAAAAATGTCTGAATTAGGCGCAAAATTGATCGATCCACTAGAAATTCCGCTACCCGAAGGAAGTTTAGGTGAGACAGAAGTTTTGTTGACTGATTATTATCATGATTTGAACACCTACCTTCAGTCAGTTGATCCAAGTTTAGGAATACGCTCCATTGAAGATTTAATTAAGTTTAACAAAGAAAATGCAGAACAAACCATGCCTTACTTTGGGCAAGAATTCTTTGAGCTTGCCTTAACAAAGACTACATACGAGAATGATGAATATCAAAAGGCAATGGAACAATATGAGACTTTGAGAAGAAATCTCTTTGCTCTGTTTGACGAGAGCTCATTGGATGCAATCTTCTTACCAAGTGGAAGTCCTGCCTGGCCTATAGATTTCGTTAATGGTGATTGTTCTCGAGGAAGCACTTCATTTTTGGCAGCAATTTCAGGTTTTCCCGCAATCACGATCCCACTTGGCTATTTAGCTGGTCTTCCTGTTGGAGGAACGTTTATGGGAAAACCATTCTCTGAACAAACACTCCTGAAACTGTCATATGCGTTTGAACAGGCACATCAAGTCCGCCAGCCTCCACAATTCAAGCCAACCCTTGGAATACCGGAATAATTGTAAAGAAGAAAATTTTCCAATAAGAATGTTCTATTCAACCTAAAAGTGCAAAAACCATTTTAATGAAGAATACCTCTGCTTATGTGTGGCCATTGAGAGGATAATTATTGTTACAGGTTCAAAAGGCGGAGGAGGGAAAACCCCAGTGGCAATCTCTATTGCATTGTCTCTTGAAAAGCTCGGAATTCCCACGATGATGTGTGATTTCAATTTCAACAATGCAGACAGCTTTTCAATACTTTACGGAACAAATGTTGAATACAGAAAAAAGCAAAGATGGCTCAATGAACTACAAATCGATGATGAACAGGTATGGCGAATAGCTGAGAACTTTTGGCTTACAAAATGGAAGAACATTGCCAACTTAGGTCTACCTAGTACCGTGGAATTTTGGACAAAAATCAAAAATCTAGCTAATCTACGTTTCGTTGAAAACGAACCTAAGGTAATGGTCTTGGACACTAACTTGACTATGCCCCTAATTTGTCTTCCTGAGACTAAGGTACATGAGTTTCAGGATTTACCAATAGTGGAGGTCTGGCACCTTTGGTCACCTTCAATTGTTTTACAATTGGGTGAGCAAGATCGGTTCATTAAAGCGCTGACCAATCTCAACAGATTCAGCCAAGGGTTTGAAGAAAGAATGGTTCATATTTTCACTCCTAGACATTATACTGCCAATTCTATGATGAACACAGTGAACAGCTTGCTTAAAGGAGAATTCACAATTTCCAAACGGGTCAAATACAAACAGTCTAATCCCAAGCCAATCAAATTCAATGAGCTAAAGGATGCCTTGTTTGCTAACTTTCTTCCAAACATTTTAAACTATTCAGCCTCTGGGGAAACTACAATAGAACAGTTGCTTGTTGATTGGTTGAAGAAAATCGTGGATACTATTGAAAAACGAGAATACAGAACAAGCAATATAATTATCGTACCAGCTGTAGTTAACAGGATCGCGTTGTTGGTCGAGGAACTGACACTCAAACCTAGGAAAACAATGGAAACTGTTGCTGAGGATTTAGGAACCCTTTTTGAGATCATTCATGACTTCATCAAGGACAATCGAGATGATTTGGAAAAGTTTAGTCTGAAGCCGTCCCTTTTTGGAGCGAAATGAAGCTCCTCCATATTTCTTCAATCAACTGATCAAATGATGCTCTAATTCAAGATACTTTTATAAGTCCTTTGCCTTAACCTCTTACGAAATGGAGCACGATGCAACGATTAAGAATCAAGGACTTTCGACTCTATGTTTCCTGTATTTACAATAACCAAGCAATGTACAAGATGTCCTTGATTACATCCGAGCAAGACTTGAATCTGACATCAAAAACAAAATTCAATCTATGGAGCTTATCCATTTAGGCGTTTTTGATTATGGACAATTTAATTCTCTTGCTCTTTGTCAATCAAGTGAGGGGAAATGACACAGATATGGAACCAAAGCCATCCGATTCATTCAAATTCAGCTAAATGCTAAGCCAAGTACTGAATGAAATTAATATCGCTAAAAATCGCACAAGTTTAAGATCTTCACTTACAGGATTTTAAATACTCAATTCAGAATGGAAGAGTGATGATCGGCTCATGAGTCATGGGCCCTTCCGCTGTACAGGAAAAACGGTCTCTCTACCAGGATCCCGCAAGGGTGAGGGTAACCAACTGTTCCGGACTGCGGTCTGGGATGAGAGAGGATAGTGCCGATGGAACGCTTCCTTGCATACCTCGCGAGGGGTCACTGTGATGATGGGCTGCCAAGGGATGGCCGAAATGGCCGGTGCGTCATTGGCGGTCATCTGCACTCCAGGAGGGATTAAGCCCCGCCAATGAAGGACAAACAGGTATGGCGACCTGCGAGTTCTGAAGTGGATCAGCGGATGTCTCTGTCGTCTTTGGAACCAATCGGAAACAGGGAGGCATGGCTAGATACAAAAGTATCATCCATAGGGATGCAAATTAATTTGATCAAATCTGGAGCCTTGGTTCTTTTCATGAAAGAAAATTTTGTTCTACCCGCGATCATGTTAAAGGCTATAGTCTTCGCTTTAATGACAATCAACGATGAATTGGATGAACTATCTCTTAGAATCTCCAAAAAGAAAGATGCACTGACTCTTTTAAAGATAGAGGAAGATCTTGAGTTCATCGAGGGGATGCACAGAGCAGTAGTAGTTGTTTCGATCCGATCGGACAGGGAAAACTAAGGAATAGACTACATCACGCCACAAAAGTAATAATTCACTGTTTAATGAATTTTCTTTGATTGAGGCCAATCATACAATCGCTCAAAAGGTTGACCAACTTAGAGAAACATTACAAAACTTGCAAGAAAAGACAAAGCTCGAATTACAGTCTCAACAGAAAAAATGGGTCTTGATCCTTAATGCGCTTATTGGTTCTCAAGTTCTTTTCACTATTCGTGACAACTTGTTGGGGTTGGAATATGTAAAGGGCAACGGATTGGGAAATATGATTAGCACGCTTATGTAAATGAAGTTGGAGAGAATCAAACTCGATTTTTGACTTCAGTCATTCCTAAATGATTATAACCAAGTTGAACAAAAGTAATAATGTGCTTTTACCTCTAATACCCATCAAGGGATCTGTGATATTCCCTAGAAGCTACCTGAAAATTGTTTTTATCACCGATTCCTATAAGGGGGTTGCAAAGCACCTTAATCAACTTCCAGAGAAACAAAGGCTTTTCGCTACCATACAAAAGAAAGAATTGGCTCAGTTTGAAAGTGGTCAGAAGATCTTGGGCACCATCTGCAAACTGTTGGATTACAAAGAGAATGACGATGTGTCTATGGGCATTGTATTGGGAATTACTCCAGCTATTTTCACTCTAAGCAAAAAAGAAGGATCAGTCTTCTTGACAGATTATGATGTGATGCATGAAGAAAACGGGATTAGCAATGAAGAAGCAGAAATGCTCAAAAACAAGCTTTTGAGGATTTTGGAGCCATACATGGAAGGGGTCAACATGAAATTCTGTACGGAAAGGGATACCTCCCTTATGCAACTCCCAGAACTAGTGGCCCAAATAAGCACCTATTTTCCCTTTGAAATCGATCAGAAGCTTGCACTGCTTTCCATTCCTTCTCTCAGGAAACGTGCTGTGCTATTGGAACAGATGCTTGCCACCTTTCAACCCAAAAATGTTAAAACTAAATGTGATGGGCAATGTGATACCAATTGAGAAGGTCATATGAACGCTAAAACAAGAAACAATGGATTACCTTCAATAGAGTTTCACTCAAGCGCAAAGAGAAATTGCATTACGGCAACCATGAAGCTTATGCTCTCGGAATTTCAAGTTAAATGCAATTATATATTCACTTTGAATCCAGTGTCCTTCATTCCTTATTTAGATACGTTCCAATAATTTTACTATGGTTGAAGACAGTTTGAACGGATTGACACTTACTTATGCAGATGCCAGAAAAATTGCTGAAATGAACTTGGATTTAAATTTTGAGACCCATCGGTTTGGTCTTGACAAACTTACACAGATCAAACAGCTCAGCCTCAATTACGATTGCTCATCAATGGAAAAGTTGCTTCAAACGAAGCATTCTGTGCAGTATAGATCATTTGAAGATAAAATCTTGGAAGATTAAAACGTTATTCAATACTTCATCATTTATCAATATTACACATACGAGAATATTATCCAAGTTCATGTTGCTTTTCATTGAACAAAAAGCCCGCCACTCTGTCGAGAGGTTTTTAAAGCGCCATCCCAAGAAAACATACTCTTAATCGAGTAGGTGGTAAAATGTTAGGTTCGAATGGATTAGACAGCCGATGGCATGAACAAAATACGGGTAGTGACTTGCTTCACAGTACTCGGATACATGAGTATGTTGAACAGATTCTTGATAGCTATCCCTTGGAAGATGTAGATTCAGAAATTCTATATGATTATGAAGGGGTGTTTTCCTTTCCCTTAGAAAGGGCAGACGAAATTGGTCAGACCATTGACAGATACAATGGTGCAAAGCGTATCAACACATTCAGATTAAAATGCAGTAGCAGGATAAAGAATCCCAAAAAATTTCTGACAGTTCTGGAATTCTGCCGACGGATGTCGGGTGTGAACCCAAGTCATGGCATCCAAACAAATCCAAACAGAAGTGGATCCAGCTCCATAACCATTCCAATCTTGATTGAATTTGAGAATGGCGTTTCAATTGGGGTATTCTATTTTGACGAAAAACGATCAATCTCTTTTCCAAAAATACAAAAAGTTGAGAAAGCAATCACTGCTGCAAACCTGGATGCAGGAATAATTGTCTATAATATCTACGGTGTTCAGGCAGAAAGAGAATTGAAACGGATCAATGAAATACATGGCAATGACAATTTCCTGACAATGTTCCGCTATTCAGAAATTGAAAATGAGCTAACTTTAATGTAGTCTTAAACACCAGAAGGCATATGGAAGAAATTGTTTTTCACAAACTTGATGAAGCAATTCAAAAATTAATCACACTTGCAGAAGAGGCCAAAAATTACTCATATTCTCCTTATTCTCATTTTCGGGTTGGTGCAGCCATCCTTACAAAAAGCGGGAGGGTTCATACTGGATGCAACATTGAGAATATCGCGTTTTCGCCAACGGTATGCGCCGAACGAACCGCTTTGTTCAAAGCAATTAGCGAAGGTGATAACCAACCCGTTGCCGTTGCGGTTTGCACTGATGATGATGAACCAAGTTCTCCATGTGGTGTTTGCAGACAAGTGATCAATGAATTTGCAGATGGCAATGCTGTTTTTTATTTAAAAGGCAAGGGGGACAAGGTAGTAATTACTTCCATTAATGAGTTACTTCCATTGTCTTTCAGACCGAAATCATCATCTATTGGCTCAAAAGAATTTTCAGATTAATCATCGTCTGCTTCTTCTGGACCATCATAGACAATGACCATCCGTCCATCAAGAACTTCCATTTTGATATCCAAATCGTCTTTCATCACCATTTCAGCAATCATGACTTCCAGTTTTTTAGGGTCCATATTCAATGTCTCGGCCAAAGTAGTAAGAGGTACAACCCGCAGTTTTCTAATCTTTCGTGCCAAATCGATTCTTTCAAGTTTTCTAACCATTTGGGTTGGAAGAACGCTTCCAGTGAGATTGGCAATGGCTTGCTTGTCTCCTTCCTTCCAATAAACCATGATTTTGTTGATGGTATTGATGAAGGAACCTGTATATCTAAGGAGAGGTGTACGTCGAATTAGTTCTTCAGCTCTGTCTTTTGAAAAGTTGACAATGAGCTCTATTCCAACCATTGCCGCATTGAAGGCTGTTAGTATGTTCCAAATTTCACTGGAGGGATCGGTTCTCGCATCCAGTATGTTAAGCAAACCTGAAATTGTAAGTCTTGAAAGACGTTTTGAATCCAACACTATCTGAAGTAGTGTCAATTTCCCTAACTCCGTAATTACGGGATTGATCTCATTCGGAGTTGCAATGGGATTGAGGAGATTTGTTACAACTATTTCGCATAGCTCAATATTATAAACCTTAAGCAGAGAAAATGTATCCACAATTTTTGACAAAGCTTCCTCATCAAGCGAATTGATCCCTGAAAGGATCTTTTGCGTCAAAATTTGCTCATAGCTTTGTTTATCGTTCAAATAAAGAAAATTAATCAAATTAATGTAATTCTTTTTCAGTTCATGATTTTCAGTATCAATTGTTTTTGTCAATATATAGCTTGCAATCAAGACTTCTTGGTCATGATCGCCTGAACAGACTGTTTGTAGCCACGATTGTGCGTTGACATCATGATTTTTGACTACTGCTCTGACAGCTGTAGCTATTTTTTCTTCGAAGGACAATGTTTCATCAAGCGTGAATTCTACTGGTGTTGCAACTTGAGTTTCCTGCTTCCCTTCAGTTACTTGTTCTTGGATAGTTTCACTTTCCTTCTCTTGAGCTGTTTCAATCGGCTTTTCTTCGTCCAATTCTTCAGGGAGTTCACGGATTTCATTAATGGAAAGTGCAGATTTTGCTTCTTTCAATTCCTGTTCTCCCTGTTCATCTACTTCTGAATCTCCATCCCCGATATCCATAGGGATCTGAGCAATGTTTGAAAGCGTTTCAAGGATACCAAATTTAGATGAATCTTTTGTTGCCTCAAGTTCTTCCTTTGTCGGAATTGCTTCTTTGACCGTTTTGACCCCCAAATCCAACAACCGTTGGATTTCATCCTCAGGGGCATTCTGATCAAGAATGATGAAATCTGCGATATCTGCAATCTGCTTGTCGAATGTTTCTCTATCTTCAAATCCAAGGAGACGAAGCATTTCCTGTTGAGTTCCTGACAAATTGTCCAAATGCTTGGTATTCCAAAGCAGTGCGACTTTATTCAATGGCGAAGCCTTTTTGAAGCTTTGGACAATTTGATCCGCTTGCAAAAACACTTCCAGACTAATTGCATCAGTCGGTGAAAGCAAAATCAAGTCCGATTCATTGATCAGGTTTTTTATATCTTCATTCCACTTGACAGATGCAAGCTCATCTAAAGCAAAGGTTGTAAGTTCTTTAGAAGAGTAGTTGTTCTTCTTCTTGTCGTCTGGTTGACCAGTTGGAGGTGCATCAAATGGAAGCTCTCCAGAAATTTCAAACAATCGTAGTGGGGCCCACTTTTTCTGTTTGAAAACACCAATGGTTATGATGTCCTTTGCCAACGGAACTATCTTGACATTTTCCCTCCCAACTTGACCCTCAAGAATATCATACGCTTTCTTGATATCTTTTGAAAAAGATTCAACTTGGTTAATGTTGTAAAGAATGCTAAGCTGGTTTTCGGTAAAACCAAACTTGTTTTTCGCTAAAAGCGTTTCTTTGACCTTTGAGGGAACCGGAAAACCATTTTTAATATCGACCGACGTCTGTTCAAGAACTTTGACAAGTTCCCATGGGATGAACTTGATTGGCTCAATGCTTTCATCGTTGATGGAAAAGTCTAGTAAGTTAAAACACACTATATTTAACTGAATGTCATTGAATTTAACGAGAAGATCCAAAATCGGGTCGTAGGATCTCCCAAGCACCAACATAGTAACTTTTCGGCGTTTTTGTTCGCTCATTCTTGTTCGATGCTTGATTATCGAATCGAGGAGACTTAAAGAATTCGGTTAAATCCTCTATTATCTTTCAGACAGTGGATAATTGAAAAACAAATGTCTGAAAAATGAAGTCAACCCGTTGATTCAAATAAATCTTGAAATGGTTGAACGAAATATGCAACTTTCTGTTGCAACTTTACATAATTATGTAGCAGAAAATCTAGGAATTACTATCTTGATAAAGGAATAATTCAGAAGGATGAATGACAAAACGATCAGTTCTTCAATAAATGGCGCAACAAGAGATGCAGCAACTGGTGAAAGAATGGCCACAGCGCTTGGGGAACAGCAAGAGACAATGCTTGCTGATGCGGTTGCCATAGCACCAAAAGACGATGAAGCAGTTTTCCCAAGATGCGATTCAGCCATTTTCACCTCTTTGATTACGCAGGAAGGTGGGAGCGTCAATTGAGCTGCATAGATTATGCCTGACAGAATTGATATAACAACAAAAGATGTGCCGGGAAAGAAAAGGAAGATAAATGCCCACCTGTCAGTGAAATTAATTCTGAGTTCAGAAGAAGACATGAAGACACCTTTTTCCAAATAGTAAAATTGTGCAATGCCGCCTGTCAAGAAAATCAATAGTGTGAACACTAAAAAAGCCAACCCGAGAGCAGCCAGTAAAAATCTTCGAATCACAAAATGAGGAATAGTTAATTCTGCGCGTTTCCCTTTCTCAAATAACAAGAAAAACGGGAGAACAATGCTAACTATGGGGAGAAAAATGACATTGAGGAATGTGCTCAATTCCATCATATCCTATATTTTGTGGTCATATTAATACGGCCTGTTCTAAAAAGCCAACTATATGTTAAGCATTATTTCGTCAATTCTTCCCAAAAACTCCTCCAATTTCATTCCAGCTTCGAGTTCCAACGTTGAGATTACTGCCTGTATACCTGCCAATACCCGTTTGGTGTCCTGCAAAAACCTCTCCCTAGCTATAAATCGCATTGCATTGGACAAGGTAATCAAATCGAACTCTATTGGTTTATCCTTTGAGAAATACGGTAATTGATACTTGATCAACCAATTTGTCGATTCCCTTTCCAAGTGAATGCCTGGAAAGTTTAATGCACCTGACAGTAAGTCGGCATCGACAATGTCCTCTACAGAAATTTTGCCCAATTGCAAAAAGATTGCTTGGTTTTCAATAAACACTGGTGCATCCTGATCAATGTATGCTTCTTCAATTAGTTCTATCATGTCCCTCATTTCTTCAAAAAACGTGCTCACAATTTGATCTGACTGCTCTTTCATCAGTGATTCAAATTCTTTGCGGCTATTTGCCATCTTCATGGCGGCTTTAACGAATTTGGATTTTTTGTTTGTAATTATTTCATTGTAGGCAGACTCCAGAATAATATGAGGCGCAGATGAGAAGATGTTCAAAGATACTCCTACTCGTACTGTACGCAATCCTTCATGAGTCAGCACATCGTTTGAGCTAATGGTTTGTTCTACTTTAGACACAATTGCTTTTTCAGGGAGAAGTTCGCCGAACTTGTTAGGCAAGAAATTCAGTATAGATTCCGCTGATTCCTTCAGAACTTTTTGAATTTTCTTCTTGAACGGTTTTATGGCGGCCTCCACTTCCTTCTCGACGGATTTTTGTATTTTTGACAGTTCTTTTTGGAGTTGCTTCAATGATTTCTGTGTTGTCTTTTTGATATCATCAAAGGTTTTCCTGGTTTGGTTGGAGTATTTCCCATCATACACTTCATTTTCAATATTTTCCCAAACGATCTGGAATCCGTTTGCTATTTCTTCCATGGATTTTTTGACCTCAACAAAGTTTGAGCGTAAAGGGTGCGGAATACGATCAAGCGTCGAAATTGATTCACTGAAGAAGCCAAATTGGAGTTGTTTAAATTCATTCATGTCTGTAATTGAAGACTTGCTGAATAAGGATGCAGCAAAATTAAGTTCCTTTGCAAACTGATTTGCCCATTCATCTGCAATATGGATAATCTCTCCACGAACTTTGCGAAGTCCACTTTGTAGAACCGCTTCATAAAGAAAGTCATTTGAAGAACTAAGTAATTCCAATAAAAGTGATGGTTCAATGATATCAAATGCCTCTTTGTAGTAAATCCCGTTATGTTCAATTAGATATGATGGATGGGCCTTAACGAAGCTGAACACTGATTCTTCGTTGTCATCAAACTTTACTTTCCAATCTTTTGAAACATCCAAAACTGCGTCCTCAAAGTTGAGTTTTAATGTGTTGTTGAGCAGACCGACCATTATGAAGTCCTTAGGCAATGGCATGTAGAATTTAAGCCCATATTCTGTATTCTCCAAAACATTGAGCAATTCAGAAAGCATCGATGAAATCTTTACCACAGGACCTGTCTCTAGGTATAGGCTAACCAATTCCTTGGCAAATCGCCCAATTGGTTCATCTGCTTGCTTAACAAAATAATCTTCAATTACTGCGATTAACGCTTTAATGGAAGATTGAATGGCTGCACCAGTAACAGTGTTAGCTTCATATAGTGACTGAATTTTCAGCCCTTGGTTTTTCACATCTTCAACTTTCTTTTGTAATTCCTTCTTCCATCTTCCATCTACAGAATGATCCTCCAACAACAACATTTGTTTCTTTAGCTCTTCAATTTCAACGAAGTTGGATGCGTAAATTGAAAACAGATCATATGCGGGCTTTGAAACTTCGATACCATGCAATTCCGCCATAAATTCTTGATAAAAACGTTGTACGTACCTGAATTCGTCTGGGGACACGAATTTTGATAAGCCTCGTGTGTAGTATTGACCTACATTGATAGTTTCAACAGGTGGCAACCACTCCAAAAACTTAGGCCAAATCAAAGATTTCTGAAGGTTGGAGAAAATTATCAATGGTTTCTTTTTCATGTGGAACAGCAATGCTCGTCTTACATAAAGAGTGTAAAGTAATTTCTCAACATTATGCAAATCTTTCAAATTGGCTTTTGCAATTGATTCACCATATCCCTTTTCGATCTCTTTAGGGAGTCTCTTCAAAATCAATTCATGAGGTTCTGCAATTTTTTCTGACACATATTCGTCCAGTGTTGAAATAAGCTTTCTGAGTATATCCCGCTTGTGGTCGACATTAATCAGTTTCATTGGTTCTTCATCAATAATTTCTGCAACAACCTCTAGAACAAAGCGCCTTTTGGCATCCTCTTTGACGGGTGGTATGAGCTGTCCATCATTCCAATAATCGTTCTTGATTTTCCACCCTTTGGTGTCAAAAAGCCCATCTATCTGCTCCAAAAGCTTAGAAGGGTCTCTGGTATAATTATTTAACTTCTCGGTAAACAAGTCAAATATTTCTGAAGAAGACTTTTCAATTTTGAAGTTCATTCTTGTGATCTTTACTGCTTTAAGAAAAGCCATCGCAAATTTATCTCGTGGAATACTCATTCCGCTTTCTGCAATTTGTGTGAGCTCAGGATACTGAATAAGGGCTCTTCCCAAATTTAATGAAAGGTCTCTAACCAAATCAGTTGTCTGCTGGGAAATGTGACCTTTTACTGTTGAGACAATGAAGCTTGAAATGATAGCAGTGTCCTTTACACGGATTTCAGCTACTCCAAATTTTGCGTGCTCCGTTGCCCCTTCCATAAATCTTGATTCTATACTTGAGGCTTCAGTACTGACCAAACTTTTGATCCCTATTAGAGGACCTCCAAGGAGAGAAGGATCAGCATTACCCGCCAATCGTCCTAAGGATCCGATCGTTATTCCTGCATCAGACTGAATGCTAAACCAAACAAACTCTTCAGGCACTAACAGCAAAAGGTCAATCAAATTAAAAAGGAGTTTCATATCTGCTTGAATTGTCAACATTAATGAGCGAAGCGATCATTAATACCATTCCAAACCTTGAAATAATTTCAAGGGGTATCACTTTCTATGACAATTAGTGATATCTTCATACTGGAACAGTCGGGAGTGCCATACCTTGCGCGATGCTATGGTGGTGACAGTTGCAGAGCCAATCCAGAGCATGGCCTTCTGTCAGGGTTTTTCGCTGCTTTGAATTCATTTTCTACAGAATTAGACCAAAACCGACTGATCAGTGTAGAATTTGACAGCTTGAAGCTATTATTCTCACAAGCTGACAACAAATTGGTTGTGGTAGGTTTGGAAGACAAAACCAAAGAGCAAGAAGCTGAACAGATTATCAATCAAATATTGGATAAAATGCACGAGAACCCGTATGCCGAAATATTTGAAAAAAGACCTTTTGAACTGCTCGAGAACAATGAATTTGTCCAATGGCTCGATTCTGTGGTTGAAAAGGAAGCTATGGGTGATTTAAGTAGCAAACTTCTCAACAAACGGAAGTCAATTTGGCAAAAGATCAAAGAGAAGCTTATTTGACCCCTTCCATTGAAGCCATTATGGTTTCAATGTTAGATACAAGTTCCTTAAGATCTGGAACCTCGCCTTCTGCCATTACTGCATCATAGTAGATTTGCTTAATCATCGCTTCAGCAACGGCCGAATCAAGGTTTCCTTCTATCTTTTTGATTATCTCATTGTTTGGGTTGATTTGGAGTACCCGATCTTTAAACAATTCATCACCAAACTTGCCACCGCCTTGTGCCCCCTGCATCAAATGCAAAGCCCTTTGAAGTCCTGAATCCAGCCCGTCTTTGGGCGTAACTAACCTTGCAGGGCTGGTGACAAGCTTGTCAGATATTTTCACATCCTTTACCCTCTCCTTCAAAATTTCTTTAAACTTGTTGATTAACTCCGCGTGAGGTCCTTTTGTCTCTTCCTGCTTTTCATCCTTCTCTTTTGCTTCCGGTTCGTCAGGGCTATCGTCTCTGTCTATATTCTTGAACTTCTTCTCTTCATATTCTCGTAGATGCATCATAAGGAAGCTGTCAATCGGTTCGGGAAGCAACAGGACTTCATAACCCTCTTTTTTGTAGTATTCAAGATGGGGGCTGTTCTTCATGACCTCAATGTCATTGCCCAAAAGGTAGTATATCTCTTCTTGCTTTGGCTTCATTCGTACCAAATAATCATCAAGGCTTACTGCTCCAGTTCTTCCGTCAACACTGTCATCAGTTGAATAAAACCTCAAGAGCTTGATTAGCAGATCCTTGTATTTGCTTTGCTGTGCAATTCCTTCCTTTAGAAGTGCGCCATATTCACGGTAGAAGACCAGATATTTTTCTTCGTCCTTCTCTGCCAAGCTTTCCAGCTCTTCGATAATTTTCTTCTCCAAGTATTTCTTGATTGTTCTTATCACCTTTCCGCTCTGAACAACCTCTCTTGAGACGTTTAGTGGGAGGTCTTCACTGTCCACAACACCCACAACAAACCTGAGGTACTCAGGCAGCAATTCCTTATTGTGTTCCTGTACCAAAATCTTCTTTGAATAGAGCTTCAGCCCCCACTCTGCCTCTGGAAGATAAATCGAAGAAATCTTGGTTGCAGGAATGTAAATCAATGCGAAAAATTCAATTGGAGATTCAGTTCTGATATGGATCTTCAGGAATGGTTCATCCCATTTATTTGATATCTGCCTATAAAATTCTAAATACTGTTCCTCTTTTACTTCTGATGGATTTTTCCTCCAAATAGCTTCCATAGAATTAAGAATTTCCGGTTTCTTTTCTTCTTTCTCCTCTTTTTCCTCCTTTTGTTCCTTCTCTTCTTCTTCCTCGTCCTCTTCTTCTATCAGGTAAATTGGGAAGGAAACAAAATCAGAGTATTTCTTAACCAATTCTCTTAGCTTGTAAGGTCTGAGAAATATTTGGTCGTCTTCCTTGAGATAAAGAACAACCTCCGTGCCTCGATCCTCTTTGTCGATCTTGTTGATTGTGAAGTCTTCCACGCCGTCAGAAACCCATTCATAAGCTTCTGCTTCAGGAAGGAATGAACGTGACCTTACTACAACCTTATCGGCTACGAGAAATGCAGAATAAAATCCGACACCAAATTGACCTATCAACTCTGCCTTGTTTTCAACGCTTTCAATTTTTTCCAAGAATTCCAACGTACCCGATTTTGCAATTGTACCCAAATTTTCCGCAAGTTCTTCTTTGGTCATTCCAATTCCGGTATCCTTGATTGTAAGCGTTCCTTCTTTTGCGTTTGGGATCAACTCTATCTTTAACTCGATTCCTTTCTGATACATCGGTTCATTTGTCAAAGATTTTATCTTTGCCTTGCTCAACGCATCGGATGAGTTCGAAATCAACTCTCTCAGGAACACATCCTTATGCTGATAAAGTGATCGGATTATGATATCCAAAACCCTTTTGACATCTGTTTTAAACTGGAAAGTTTCTACTTGTGCACTCATCGGTTTAATTTCCGAATTTTTCCTTTATAATAACTACGATGTTGATCAACCTCACCAAATGATGCAAGAAGCCTCAGAAAACAATTCGTTGAAACATTCTGGATTCAGTAATATTCATGGATAAATTTAGAGAAGTCTCGAAGGATATCCTTTATTTGCACGTTTTCGTATTCACTTACAAAGTCAACAAGCTCCTTGAAAACTGCTAAGCCATATTTGGGCTGGAGCTCTTCAACGATCTGTCGAAAGGATTTGTTCTCCATGTATTTTTCCCAATTACCAAATTTCACATCACAATATATCTTGAAAAGGGTGTTCAAATCGCTGATTTCGTTTTGTGATTTCTTAACGGAGAGAATCGCACTCATACCTATTGATCTGTTTTTCAAGTATATAAACCAATCTAAAATTGAACAACAATTTGATAGGTTTTAATGAAAAATACGAATGCGTTGTTGTATATTCGTATAATTATGCATTATATTGCGAATAATGTTCCAATTGGGGTGGAATCGAACGTACCTCCTCATCTCATTACGAGTATCGTAAATCCTTGGTCTCCACCCAATAGTAAATTTGAATAAACAATAAACTCACAGCTACTATTCCGATTGTTCATGGAATCCCAAGTATAAGCTCCATCTACATGTGGCCAAGATTCTAGAGATCATTTCATAAAGGATGCCATCGTGAGACAAAACATGAAGAAAATCAACACATTGATAATGGGTGCAGCAGGGAGGGATTTTCATAACTTCAACATGGTTTTTAGGGATGGATCCAATGCAGAAATGTACGATGTAAAGGCCTTCACGGCAGAACAAATTCCAGGAATAGATGACAAAAAATACCCTGCTGAACTCGCAGGCGAAAGGTATCCTGATGGAATTCCCATTTACTCATCCTCAAAGTTGGAAGAGCTTGTCAAAGATCTTGATATTGATCTGGTTGTATTGGCGTATTCAGATTTGTCCTATGAATACGTCATGACTCAAAGTGCGAGGGCAAATGCAGCTGGGGCAGATTTCATGCTCATTGGACCCAAACAGACCATGCTCAAATCATCCAAGCCTGTCATTTCAATTTGTGCTGTGAGAACAGGATGTGGAAAGAGCCAAACAACCCGCAGAGTTTCTGAAATTCTCAAGGCTAGAGGAAAGAAAGTTGCCGCAGTTCGTCACCCTATGCCCTATGGTGACCTAGTAAAAATGAGAGTCCAGCGTTTCGCAACATTTGATGACATGATTGAGCAGAACTGCACAATTGAAGAGATGGAAGAATATGAACATCACATTCGGTCGGGAAATATAGTATTTGCAGGTGTTGATTACAAAGACATCTTGGAAGCCGCAGAAAAGGAAGCGGATATCATTTTGTGGGATGGCGGAAACAATGATTTCCCATTCTTCAGATCCGATTTGGAAATAGTGATAACAGATCCTCATAGGGTAGGTCACGAACTTCGTTATTACCCTGGTCAAGTCAATTTAATTCGTGGCGATGTGATCATAATTAACAAGGCTGATTCAGCTCCACCTGGAAGCATTGAACAATTGAAGGAAAACATTCGTAAGTGGAATTCAAAAGCACAAATTATTGTAGCTGATAGTGAAATTACAGTTGAAGACCCAGAAAAAATCAAAGGCAAAAAAGTGCTTGTGGTTGAAGATGGACCAACTGTAACTCATGGCGAGGTTACAACTGGTGCAGGAACCATAGCAGCCCAACGGCTGGGTTGTGAAATCATCAAGAATCCCGAACAATTCGCTGTTGGCTCAATAATCGATACATTTGAAACTTATCCTCATTTGAAAGGTTCTGGTATTCTTCCTGCAATGGGATATGGGAAAGACCAAATGAAGGACCTTGAGGAGACTATCAAGCGATCTGGTGCGGAGGCCGTTGTAATAGGAACACCAATTGACTTGACAAAAATTGTCAAATTTGATATTCCTGCAACAAGAGTAACATATTCCCTTAAAGAGAAGGAAGGCGGCAATTTGGACGAGATAATAGAACAATTTTTGGCCAAGCATTCTTAGAATTGAACACAACAAATGAAAAACTGAGTAAACGGAATTTACTTTAAAGCATGAATTTTTAAAACAGTTAGACCCTTATTTCTACAGGGATTGCTATAATAAGGGAAATGTTCCTTCTTGAAAATGGAGTGCCTCTGTTTCATTACAATAGGGAAACGGACACAATTAATTCAGAGCAGGTCCTGCTCTCATCAGGATTTCTTTCGGCAATCTCATCATTCTCCCAAGAAGCAAGGAATAGTCGGATTGAACAATTCAATTTAGAAAAAGAGATTTTTCTGTTTGAAAGCATCGATGAAATGGATTTGGTAGGTATTTTCGATTTCAACTTTGACCCTCAAATGGCCCCCCTTATCATGAATGCTGTCAAGTCAGAGTTAGTCAGTTCCATTCTGCCACAAATTAGAAAACAAGAAACAAAAGGGTTGATTGAACTGAATGCTACACAATCTGAACTTCTGAAGCAAATATTGAGTAACCCAGTTCCTTTGGCAAGCTTGACTGAGACAATTGTTAGGAATTTGACCGCTTTGGACGGCTATAACTATCTCCTTGTATATGATCTTTCAGAGGATAGAAAATTGCATGAAGAGGCAATTCCCAAAATAATTTTAAGAAAAAACCCATCATTGGATTTTACATTATTCGTAACATCGCTGCAAAATTGCTTTGAAAAATTGAATGGACTAAAATTAGCCAATGCATTTATCGA
>JALUTL010000008.1 GCA_027016475.1 Candidatus Heimdallarchaeota archaeon | reverse complement strand
AAATAAAAGTTTGTGTTAGCAACATCTGAATTGAATATAGTGTTTGTTTTGTACAGTTGTCATTGTTTTATTGAAAATGTATTGGATTTAATTCAATAGAAATTTCTTTTTGGCCTGTGGTTTTGGAGGCAGTCCCTACAATAGACAGGTCTATCAGGATCAGGTTTGAAAGGAACCTGTGCATCAGTTCCGCAGTCAGTGCAGATGATGTCATGCATTTCTCGAGGTTCTCGAGTTCTTCGGTTATTATCATAATTCATTGTTATCACTTTTGACCATATTTCATGGTACTATATTGTCGTCGGTTTCATACTATAAAAGGAATGTGGAAAATTTGGATTCGAAATTTTTCCAATTGATACAGGAAATTCTGCCAAAAAAAATCTGAGTGTTTAAAACGTAAGGCAAGGTGAGGCAATCATGGATATTCCCTCCCTCATACCTTTGATTGGAGAGCAATTGCAAGACATTGACGGAATGGGAGAGGAGTTGGTGCAACTGACTGTTGCCATTGCCCAAATCCCTGCACCGACGTTTGAGGAAGATGAGAGAGGAGCCTTCATTATGAAGAAGTTCTTGGAAATGGGATATGCCACAGCCAAAGACAATGTAGGAAACATACTTGCAACAGTCCTGAAGGAAGGGGCAGAGTGCATTATAGTTTGTGCCCATCTTGACACTGTTTTTCCAAAAACGGTCGACCACAGGGTAAAACGAGAAAATGAACGGCTCTATGGTCCCGGTGTTGGCGACAATTCTCGAGGTCTTGCTGTATTGCTGTCTTTGGCCAAGCTGATGAGAAATATGGACACCAAGAGACAGATAGTTTTTGTGGCAAATGTGGGAGAGGAAGGCATCGGAGATCTGAGAGGGATGAAGCACCTTTTTTTTGATCCAGAACATTATCGGCTCATAGCAAGGACACGTTATTTTTTGGCCATAGATTCTGTTGGAACAGAGACAATCATCAACAAGTCTATCGGAAGCAGGAGATACGAAATTGAGATTGGTGGGAAGGGAGGACACAGCTTCAAAGATTTTGGCATGAGCAATCCGATCTATGCCATAGCAGATTTCATCAGTCAATTTAAGGATATAGAAGTGCCTGAAACACCTCGTACCACATTCAATATTGGAAAGATAGAGGGGGGCATGTCAGTCAATGCAATTCCAGATCGTGTGAAATGTCAAGTAGATTTGAGATCTGCCTCGAAGGAACAACTGAAGCGGTTGGAGGAGCATATGATATGGCTTGCAGAAAATGCAGTTGAAAAAGAGCAGAAGGTTCGCACAAATGGGTTGAAGCTCAATATCAAGAAAATCGGAGACCGTCCTGCCGGAGAGTGTCATGCAGACAACGAATTGGTTCAACTTGCAGTTGAAGTGACACGATATTTTGGAATCGAACCTGTATTGGGAAGCAGCAGTACAGATGCCAACATTCCACAAAGTTTGGGAATTCCTGCAATCACAGTTGCAGGTACCCATAAAGGGGATGGAGCGCACAGTTTGGAAGAATGGATTGAAATCGGAAAGGAAAGCCTGTTGCCGCTGAAGCGAAATTTCCTGCTTTTGTGTGCCCTTGCAGAGGTTCAGGTTTCAGGCGATTCGTAATACGTAAGTGACCACTCATCATCCATGAGATACTGAATCAACCGATCTGTTGCTTCATTGGTTCCAAGTTGCCGCGACAGGTAGTAGGAAAGTAATTTTGCTTCAGCGTTCGATTTGACATACGCAAGAGTAGCGCCAATAGCCATGATTTTTCGTCCGCAAGTGATATCCAAGATGAAAGAATCCCTGTTCCTCAGTATATTTGATACATCACTTTGGATTTGAAAGAGGTCTGTTCCATTTATGGAATTAAAAGTAAGCTTAGGCAACTCCCAGCCCATTTCTTGACTTGTCTGTTCGATTCTGTGAAGAAGGGGTTTCTCAATCTGTTCTTGCCTGTTTTGTGACAAGAACGGCAATGGAGGATATGTTTTTTGGATTATCAGAGTTTTTTTTCTTCAAAAAAAGGGCAAACAAAACATTGTGTATTGCTGTGATGGTGGAGACGAAGAGCGTAATGAGAGTACTATAAAAGGTAGG
>JALUTL010000007.1 GCA_027016475.1 Candidatus Heimdallarchaeota archaeon | reverse complement strand
CCACTGAATTCACTGATAAAATTACCCAAAACAGATGAATTCTCTTTTTTTTTATTTTTAATTTCTGAAACACCAATTTTGCCCACCCCAGGAGTCTACCCGAAGGAGGACTCGTGAGGGTTCTGATTTTCAGGGGGACTTTCCTGTTGGAGTCCTCCTGCGGAGAGACGCCAACAGGGTAAATTTATAAACCAGCAATTTGATTTATAAAACGGCTTATTTTTTCTGTTTATTGGATTGGTTTCTGTTGAGGTCTATATTTTTCTTCAATTCATTTTGGTCAACTTTAGCCTTTTGAATTTTCATACCGAAGAGATCCCAAAATCACAAAATTATCAGTCAAGTTTCGAACATCCAGATGTTGATGTCTTCATACCCATAAAGAATGGAAAACCGGAATTACTAGAAAAGACGCTTGAAGCAGTAAAGGAGTTAGAGTATTCACAGGACAAGGTTCACATTTACGTTGGAGACGATACGAACAACGATCGTCTAAAGGCAGAGATTGAGCAGGTGTGCCAGAAATTTCAGTGCAATTATATTTATTCAGGGGTACAAAAGCAATTTAAGGCAGGTATGTTAAACATCCTGCTATCTAAATCAAGCTCACCAATTATCCTGATGTTGGATTATGACCAAATCCCTGTCAAGTCTCTTCTCAAGGATACTCTCGCGGAATTGTATGCAAATGAAAGAAGTGAGGACATCGCTTTTGTTCAATGTGCAAAACGTTTTGTGGATCTTAACTCAATTGGAAAAAAATTTTCATCCCTGTTGTATCTACAATATTTCGAAGTTGCGCAAAAGTCAAAGAACAAAAGGGGAACAGTTTTGTTTGCTGGGTCTACAGCGATATTCAAACGGGAGGTTCTTCAAACCATTGGTGGCTTTACTACTGATTCATTAACGGAAGACACAGACACGTCAATTGTTTTGATGACAGAAGGATATCGGGGCATATACTTGAGTAAAGTTGGATCGTTTGGTCAAGTTCCATGTACCTACAAGGATCAACTATCTCAAATTTCTAGATGGGCGTTAGGAGCAAGTCAAACATTTCGACTCAGATTTTGGAAGATACTCAAAAGCAGACATTTGTCCTTAGGACAGAAATCAGATTTATTGGCAACCACAGGGATTACAATTGGATTTCCGATTATATTCCTTTATGGCTTACTGCTTACATCCCTTATACCATTAGGAATCAATACGCCAAGGCTGGTTGTTGGTCATTTGTTTTCATTTCCCATTTCAAGTTATATTGGGATACCGATTATTGGAATTGTTACATACATAATAATACTAAGTGAGGCGTTCACTGTGGTGGAAAATGAACCAAATCTGAAACAGGTGTATAAATGGAGACATTTGCCAATTATGGCAATCATTGGATTATCCACCACAATTTTGATTCTTTTTACAGGGATTTACGGACTTCTAAACATAGAATCACCACGTTCAAAGAAGGCAAGATGGAGCAGGAATTACCATGTGTTTAGGAATTCAATAATTTATTTTGTTCTTGGTCTAGCAGTGATAACAATTGCAATTAAAGGACTATACGAAGAACTTATGAACGCAACCTATGCATTGTGGCAAGGTGTTGCTCTGTTGGTTCCGCTTCCAGTATCTTTATGGCTTTCTTTTACAGAAAAGTGCAAATGAGACAGAAAGACATTTTTATGAAAATGGTCTATTGAAGGCCATGGACAAAAAAAAGAAAGTTTATGAAAAACTCCAAAAGACGGCGGAAATTATGGAACAGCTATTGGAGATTGCTTTGGCTGATGGGGTTGTTTCAGCTGAAGAAAAGCCTATTCTTCACTCTGTCAATGACCATTTGCAGCAATACGTAAGATTGATTATCGATAATCTAGAACAAGGTGTTCCAAATCAAGCCGAAATAAAAAAAATTGAGCAGAGTCTACTCTTACAGACTAAAAAATTTGCAGAAATGGATGCTCAAATCAGTGAAGATGAATTAAAATTGCTCGAAGAATATGAGATAACTTTTTACATGGATAAAACAGCATTTCTCATAGGAAAGGACGTTTTATATTGGACAAGGTTTTCTAAGGAAGATGATAAGAGGGAAATAG
>JALUTL010000006.1 GCA_027016475.1 Candidatus Heimdallarchaeota archaeon | reverse complement strand
CTTCAGCACCACGCAATAATTCAACCAATTCAACGCCATTTAGGGTTTCAAGCGCATAATCAACAATAACTATATCGATTAGTTGAGTGTTTAACTCTTCAAGCGCAACCGCCCCATCATTTGCCTCTCGAATATTTGTAATGCTAAACCCTCGTAGCATAGCTCGAACAATTTTAAGCATATATTGGTTGCTATCAGCTACTAAAATATTAAGGGCTGACATATCTATAATACGCATAAGTAAATTTCCATTTATTGTGATAGTAATTTCTTCAGGAGTTAGTTTGAAGTATGTAAAAACTGCTTCAGGCGAATATTGTCCGCCCAAATTTTGCCGAATGTGGAGAAGTTGTTCAATCCTGCTTCTGAGATAGTCAAGATAGTATTCATCCATGTTTCCCCGAATACGCAACTCTTTCAGGATTTGAAGAAGTATTCCCTCTTTTGCACCATATACAAGGTATTTGAGGAGATCATGTAATGATTTAAGCTCAAACAAAGGTATCTCATTTTTCAGGAACACATAGAGGGAATGCCCAAAATCCTTGTCTGCATCCTTCAGCTCCTGCAACACTGATTTGCATTTGGCACAAATATGAATGCCCAGCCCGTATGACTGTAAGCCACCACGGGAAAAACAATAGGAGCACCGACGATGTTTGCGTGAACTAACAGGGCTCATTGACGAGTTATACGCAAATTCAGGAATCATCGGATTGCTCATGGTACATTCACCAACGGAACTATTTAAGGAAATGGCATCCCCTTGAAACACACATGTAAGTCATTGCGATGGGATTCTTTCCTCAAATGTAGAAAGGGGAGAATTCAATACATAAAGGGAGAAAGAGAGAGAATTCAAAGTGAAACCAAGGAAGCAAAAACCCGCCAAATGACGATACAAGTCACCTATTGTTGCAAATCATCTAGACGATCCAGCAAATCAGGAGCATTGACTTTTGTTGCTATGATTTTCACTATATCAATCAGCTCATTCAGTTTTTGTTCCATAGAACGGTTACCACCTCCAGACAAGGCCGGAGATGAAGCGCCACGCAAAGACATTTTTGATTTATAGTGCCAAGACCCACCGAATTGGTATTTAACTAGAACCCCTTCATCAACCAATTTTTGTAGCTTTTGTTCAAATTCCGGAATTCCCCCATATCTAAATTTAAGTTCAGCCTCAGTCACAGTCGTCCCGGGGGATGGAAAAACCTCTATGAGCTTCTGTTTGAAGTCGTCCATAGTATTCAGACAACAATCCCACTTATGAATTTGTCGCAACTCACCATTACTGATAAATTACTCGTTCCTTTTGGAACTGTGTCAATTCATATCCAATTTTCTCATTTCCATCGTCATCCACAATGAAAATTGTTGAAATCAAACCAAGATTCTTCAAATTTTGAATTGTTGGATTAATGGTCACCTCTGATTTGTTCATGGCCTCACATAGCTCATTCAATGTAGCCCGCCCCCCTTTTTCTATGAGTTTCAAAAGAAAATCTGTTTCATCTGCGTTGAGTCCATTGGATTTCAAGAGCTCCCCAATATGAAGCATCATCCCTTGATACTTTCTAATATAGCGAGTGGACTCCCTCTCCAATATTTCAACTTGCTGTTTGAGCTTAGGCAACTCATCCAGCCCCGTTTGGATGACATCTTCCAGGCTGTCCAATTTTTCGGGAGGGGACAACTGCAAGGCTGATGCGCCACTTTGTTGCGATGATGACAGTTGGTTGGCATGGGCTGCAAAAAGATGCCGGCCAAAGGTTATCCGCAAATTAATGTCCTTGTCAAGAGAATAGTACTCTCGATCGGGGCCAATGCCTGATGATCGCTTTTCAGAGGAAATAAGCCCTTGGTCAGCAAGAGCATTCAGATGGTTTGTTACGGCCCTAGGAGTAATATTCAACAGTTTTGCCAGCTCATAGGCATAACGGTCTTCAATGCTCAGTAATCGAAGGATTTCACGCCTATGCTTATTGGAAAGCAGATCCAGTATTTTGTCAATGCTCATTTCATCCATAAAGACCCTCCATCGAATTGATTGTGCCTTTTGCTACCATCCACACTATTGTACACCCAATACAATTATAC
>JALUTL010000005.1 GCA_027016475.1 Candidatus Heimdallarchaeota archaeon | reverse complement strand
CCAAAAAAGACGGTGTCATGTGATTTCAATCCATATTCTGTCACATTTAATGTGAGAATCTTAAGTTTATTAATGAAGTAGTTATTTCAAGCGTCTAAGTTTAGCGTTGATTCGCTTTTGTGAAGTTCTGAAATATGTGCCCCAACTGACAGTCATGATAAATAGCCCCAATGCAGGAGAGTTTCCCCTTGCTTGAAAAAGGAAGTCCCATGGCGCAGTACGATCATAGCTACTTCCTTTATAGTATTGCAGTTCTATTGATTGGATTTGAATTTTAGCGGATGGCCCTTCTGCCTCTATGGTCATATAATTTCTTTTGTTGATATTCACGTTTGGAATGGCTATGGAGTATTTTCCTTGATCATCAACACTTTGGCGAATTGATTTTTCGTTGAAAGCGAATGAAACCTTTGGTTTTGTTATTGACCCCTTATTTTCTAACGGTTCGTAATTGTAGGTAAGTTGGACATCCATAACATAGCCATCCAAAATATCCGGAAAAACAAGATCATAGGCACCTATTTTTTCAGAATACAAAATAGACCCTAGAAAGACAAATTCTGGATGATTGATGCCATGAATTTCAATGATGCGAGAAGATGAATTTAACGGTTCTGAAGGGAAGGTTGACTCATCATAGCTTCCAATGGAATACATGATGGAAAATGTAAGATTTGCAACCTTTGTCTCTCCATTTAGGAAGTAAGCATAAAGCCCCACTGAAACTGACGTGCTTTGTTTTCCAAATTTAAGGATGGTATTTGGTGTAACTTGGTACATGTAAACAAGTTTATTATATGCATCATCCGGTCTAATTTTCCTTTTGAGAATAACGTCAATGGTATTCAGGGAGTTTTTTATATCGTTCAATGTCTCTCCTGCACGTAATTCCAAAACTAAGCTCCCTGTCGCATTGGTATGCAAATCAATGACAATGAGCAAAACATCAGACAATTGAAGTGTGTCAAACAGTAATATTTGAGATTTTGAAGAAGAAATCAATAGGCTTTCTTCTTTCGAACTTTCACTTGACTTAACGAAGTCAATGGACACCGTTTCAAGAATTATGGCATTACTGGTTGAAGGAGACAGAAAAATAAGTGCAATACAAATCGATATCAAGCATAGCTTCACAAAATCAACCCCCTGTTACAGCATTAGATATCAAATAGGCAAGATATCCTAGAAGTGATGGGATACCTATTTGCAACATCTTTTGAATCACTGAAGAAGTTTGAATTTGATGGTTTTTCGGTGCAATATCTAGTGCTTTCATTGTCCATCACCCAATTTTCGCATTAGGAAAAAAAGAGAGTTTGAATTGTGTCCCCAATTCGTCCATTCATTATCTTCTGCACATCTGGAGTAGAATTCCCATAAATCTTGGAATGTTCGAACAAGATGGAAATTCCATGATTCAAAATTTTTGGTCAGATCAGAGGAAAGGTGAACAAATTGAATGAAGAAACGATCAGAAAGCTGTTGAAATCGTTCTTTTTTGTCGTTTGAAAGTGGTGAATGGATGAGACGGCTATATCCAGGAACTTCTTGATGATTGAAACTGCTGTTTTTTGGCAAATTTGTAAATAAATTTGCACCCAGCAATACAAAGCATTGAGACTTTTTCGTCAGTTCTTCAAATGTGAGAAGTGTTTGAAATAGCTTGATTGAGGCTTCTTTTCCATATTCACCATCAAAATCTGAGTAGTCACCATTTTGAATTGAATTAGTCCGACTGAGTACGGCCATTCTGATTTTTGCGTCCAGATTGTTTATCAACTCCCGTTTTTTTCTTTCAAATTTCTCTTCAGCATATTTTTGCAAGATTCTCAGTGTTGATGCGCCTAATTCTTCCTGTTGAGCATAAGATGTTAGTTCATTCCTGATGTATTCTTCCCTCTTTTCTTCAAAGTCATGTACCTTGTGTTTATATTTATCCCATAAATACTCATAGTATTCTTCATCAGTCATTATTGAAATCGCAGATGGCACATATTCTGGATAGACAAAATTTTGGAAATCAGGAAAAGCAACAATGGTACCTGAGGGCAATGGATTCAGGAAATATGTAAACAAAAGCCTCACATCTAACAATGAATTTAGAT
>JALUTL010000004.1 GCA_027016475.1 Candidatus Heimdallarchaeota archaeon | reverse complement strand
ATCATAAGAACTGTAATAAATAATATCGAAATTATTATAATAATAACCCAAATTCCAAAAGTTAAAGATTTGTCTTTTGTTAAATAAGTAATAGTAAACAATATAAGGGAAGCAAAATCCCATAGACCGAAAACCATAGATGTTTATTTGAAAACATTGTTCGACCTCATCCTAAATTTAAATTTTATTGGGATATTTTGAACTTAAGGAATTGGTACAGGAACCCAAGCTGTTGGTATCGCAGAAAGTGCGTAATAAAGTATCAATGCACCAATATTTGGAATGGTAGTTGGAATGAAAAATTCCCCTGCATCGATTTCATACCAGAAATTTGTAGAAGGATAAGGTAAAATTGCTGCACCAAATCCTCCCATGCAGTCGCTGCGCCATCGCCCAAATGTTGTTGCAGTGATAGTAGTAGCATGAGCTGCAAAAACTAACGAAATTGCTAAAGCCACAGGCCCTAAAATTGAAAAATATGCTAGAATTGCAACTATTGTTGCCTTTATTGCTGACACAGTAAAATAGGTCCAACAAATTCTATTTTCAGCATTTATCCAAAAAATTCTTTCCTTGTAATATGTTATTCCCCATTTTGTACTTGATCGATCCTCTCTTTTTACAGCAAGACGATAACCAGATTCCGTATCCACCAAAAGCAATTCTGTCTCTCCGTTTTCGATCTCTTCAATCCTTCTTTCAAACTTTGCTGCCAAGTCGAGAATGTTGATCGATTCTCCAATTGCAAGATTTACATGGTAAATAATAATCAGAGCACCCAAAACAGCATCAATTTTCTCCCTGAAGCCAACTACATTCTTTCCGGTTGTGGACGAGAGTTCTACAATTTTTGAGGATTCGCATCCTAGGAAATAATGGCTATTTGAAATTGACGCTTTAACCATAACCTCAATTGTCTCCCACGCAACCAATTTACTTTGATAATTTATACCCAAATCAGAACCATGCCCTATATAGATGATTGGGCCCTTGAAGGACACAATCTTGTCGTATGCAGAGAAGTCCACGATATGTGCACGGAGGAAGTTCGACTTCAGTTCCGCAATGGCGGCCATCTCCTCCACGAAGTCTCCGAACTGCACCACAAGGGGTGAGACGACAGTGTTCGAAACGCCGAAGGTATCGGCGAGCACGGGGGCAACCCCGGACATCACCATGATACCTATGAAGAACAAACCGGTGAAATGCTTTGTTGAAAGCATGAGTTATGGGAAAAAAATAAAAAAAAATTTTTCGGTTGTGATGCAAAATGGTGGGAAAAGTGTATAGGCACACTTCGAAAATCGAATCCCAAAGGAATACTCCATGATTAAGAATTTGATTGTTTCAGATCAAAATCCAAGCAATGGATAAAAAACCGCATCTTGCACGCGGTTCACCTTATACGAGAGCAAGGTTGATCGATAGCGACCCGAACCAAACGTCCATATAGACATATATGTATTGAATCACAATTTCTTGCTCCTGTGACAGGATTATCTTAATTTATGTAGGTTTGGCATATTTATCGAAAAGAAAATTGGATGAAAACAGAGATTATCTTTTATAGAAACCATATTATAATTGGGAATTTCTGTGAGACAGATGGCAACGTACCAATTTGGAACGATTACTGGAAAAAGACATTTAGGAGACTCTTTGGTAGTCCTCACCATTCAACCAGAGCAACTATTCAACTGGCAGGCGGGTCAGTTCATTGTCACAAAAAACTTGATTGAATCAATCGAACAGACAGCAGACTACACAATAATTTCATCACCTTCCAATATGGAAACATTCGACATTTTGGTTGAAAATTATGAAGGATCTGTAGTTGGAAAATGGTTGCATTCACTGGCTGAAGGAAGTAAAATGCAATTCAAAGGGGCAAAAGGGAGATTCGTATTGCCAGAAAATCTTTCAGATACTCTTGTCTTCATTTTTCGAGAAATTGGGATCGCTCCATTCCTTGCATTTTTGCATGTATTGAAGGAGACGAAATACGACGGAAAGGTTTACATGTTCGCATTCAATGGTAAAAAATTCGAGAATCTGTTTCCAAAATATTTCTCATCAAATTTTGGAGAGTTGGATATTCAGTATAAGGA
>JALUTL010000003.1 GCA_027016475.1 Candidatus Heimdallarchaeota archaeon | reverse complement strand
TATAATATTTCCATCATTGACTTCAATAATGTTTTGATTCTCAATTGAGCAATATCCTGAAATTCGGGGTGAATGCCCCGATATCATAGGTGCTGACCTCCGCAATGCTTTCTGCAATCTCGAATCTCCATCGGATATTGGCCGTGCCGCCCACCTGCACTGTGAAATTGGCCGTATTCCATGCACCATAGCCGGAACTGGTTATGGTCATGGTTGCCTTGGTGGTGAATGTCCCGCTTCCGTCATCGACCTGAAACCTGACCGTAATGACCGCATTTATCAATGATTCTGTTCCCGTAAGTTGCGGCAGGCTGAATTCCAATGCAAATGATGCATTGAGCCCACCACTCAAGGTAACGGGGGATGTGGTGTATGTGGAGCCATCAGGTGCTTTCGATGCAGGATCTGTAGTCCCTCCGGCATGGTAGCCGTTGGGCTTGACGGAAGCGAACTGCACGTTGCTGGTGGTCTTCAGGCTCTGGTCGAGGCCGTCGAGGTAATCAAGTTCGGCCACACCGATGGTTTTAGTTGGGGTTACAATGGCGGTTTGTACATTCAGGTTATCTACGTATTTGTCCGTCCGCACTCCATTATATACCGTTCCTGCGGGCAAGGTATTGACTGGAGTTTCGTTGTCGTGGAACGTGACATCATCATAAGCCGAGAAGAAATTGAGGTATAGGGAGGAATATGAATTTGGATTCTTAATGAATATCTGGACTTCGGTCAATGAACCTGTGTTTTGGGTCAGAACCCCAGCGATCTTGGCCTCTGTCAGGATGCCGTTCGAGTCAATCAGTTCAATCTGTACATGAGGTGGATTTCCTAATGGGTCTTGTTGTTTGACTCGGACATAGTACAGCCCCATACCTATGTCATTTGCGGTGCCATTGGTTCCGTATGCCATGACCGTGAACCCGCGTTCGACATATTGTGCACCTATCGAAATGGTTGCAATCTTGCACCAATAATCAACATAGCTTGCAGAGGAATCCATTGTCCTATACCGAGCCACATTCACGACTGCCCGGACTTTATTGGCATACAGGTTATTCCAGTACAATGAGGATGAGCCTAAGTTGCGCGCGTCAGATGTATCTGGAACAATTGGTCCAACGAATTTCTGCTCTGTTTCATCAAACCTTACTTTCCAGACTTCGCCAAATCGGTACTCATAACGAAAACCAGAAGGAACATTGAAAACTTGGTGTGGATTTCCTTTGGTATATGCTGTTATGTGGTATCCAATTGATTGACTTGCATATACTGTCGTGGGCTCTGTCGTTACTACGGATATTGTCCATCCTGCATCCAAATTTGCATATCCTTCGAATGAAGCATGCAGTTCCGTTACGGATATCATTGGATATTGCCACAAATCAGAGGTTGTACCAAGCAGAATGAAGTCATTGCTTCCGTCGTTTCCAACTTTTACAATGTCAAATGGTGGCTTACCGTATAATGTATCTACCTTGAATCTTGGAAATGGATTAGTGGAATCAAATGAATACAATGAAATAATTATTCCCCAACTATCCAGTCCATCAACATATTCATAACCTTCTATTTTCAGGGTCATCATCACCCTGTCCTTGCCTGTATCTGCGACATTTGTTGGAAGGGTGATTTTCACTTGACCAGTCAAATTGGCGGAGGTATATTTATATGACACAAGATTCCTGTATATTCTGCTGCTAGGATTTCCAACAAAAGCAAGAGCATTGTGCTCTATTGTCCCTTTTGGATTCAATGCTACATACTTTGTTAATCCTGCCCCGAAATTGTCAGAAACGCCAAAGTACAAATACGTTCCAGCATGGCCTAGAGTGCCCCCTGATCCGTCAAGTTGAGCATAAATGCCTGCTTTTGGTTTGGTGGGGTTGTTGTCCTTGTTGTAAAATGCAAGGAGACTGTAAAAATCCAATGTGGTATATGGCCCTTCAACAGTGATCCCCCAATTTTCCATATTCCCGGTGGGTGCGGAGGCGGGTGTGGGGATGCCCATTACTGCGACTCCCTGCGGGGCGAACAGCCTCATGTTTTTGATGTCTGCATTGTTTATGGCGGCATCGCCCTGCGTAAGCAGTACCCTTGCCAAAATGGTGCAATCTTC
>JALUTL010000002.1 GCA_027016475.1 Candidatus Heimdallarchaeota archaeon | reverse complement strand
GAAATAGGGTAGGTTCACTCTTTCTTGTCATTGGAATTGTTTCGTGGTTTTTCATTCTTCAACCAGATCAACCAGCTAGAAGCTATCAGAAATAGCAGTATGCCACTTAACGTGTCATGAAGTTCTTGATCTTCGAACCCTTCGAGAAATGTTTCAATCCTTAACATTCCATTGGTTGAGAATTTACCAGAAAACACGGGAATTTCAAGCATGAATTCTCCGTAGACAGTAAACGTTATATCAAACTGGTATTTTGCGCCATTCCATTGGAAGGCGATAGGAAAAACCTGTATCGGATTGCTTAGGAAAGTAATGTATCCCTGCAAAGTTTCGCCAAAATCTATTTCTGTTCCATTGGGATAAGATGGCCGAGCGACATTGATTATGTATCCTTTTCTAAGTTCAAGAGAAACTTTATCACCAGATTGAAGCAGTTTGCCTCCAATTTCATAATTGATTTGGATAAGCTGAGGATGAATCAACCACTTCATTGTTGCAAGAGCCAATTCCCTTATGTTTTCGGTTCCACCAATCGATGCAAACTTCAACTGAAGAAATGTAAATTGCTCCATTGAGGAAAATACAATAATTCTTCCATTTCCTACTTCTTGTGCAGCTACGGCTGGCTGACCCAATGACGTAGCGAGAACGACGGGCTTGTCTGAAGTTAAACCCAATGGTGGCCCAAACGTCGGGAATTTCAGGTTTGAAGGAAATATGGTTTGGTCAGAAACGGTTTTTGCCTCAACTGCTTCAGTAGTCTGGTTGTTCAACCAATAATGATCGGTCAAAGGTTTCTGAATTTCAATATCGATTGTTTCTCCGTTTAGATTATATTTCATCAAACTATTAAATGAATCTATTGCAAAATATCGAGAAGGTTGCATTTCGTTAAATGAAGTTCCTCCACTTGCCATTATCAAAACAGACCCACCATTGTTCATGAACTGTCTTATTGCCACAATCTCTGACTCTGTCAATGGAATTTCCGGATCCGATAGAACAAAGAGATGGTAATTTGAAAGGAGGTCAAGTGTTATTGGGGCGAAATTCTCGTGCAGTTCATAACCAAAATTTTGTAGAACAACACTCAATTCACTTAGCTTTCCGGCGACACCGTCGTTAGTGTAATATCCAGAAGGTGTATCTGCGTCATGTGATCGGTCAATCAATACCTTTCCGTTTGGGAATGCTGTCTTTGAAAAGTATGTAATGTTCATAAATCGCATCAGGTTTGTAGAATTTGCATCAACAAAATAGATTGTCCCCTTGTTAAACCCTCCTTGGGTTGAAATCACAGAGATGTTCAAAGGCATGACATTGTGCCCCTTTTTCAACGTAAAGTTTTCTGGCAGTTCAACAGAAACGTTTCCAAAGTAAAGATCGAATCGGGGAGACACAACCATGTCTGCATCAGAGTGAATGGAAATATTGAACTGCTTCCTTTCATTTATTACAGATGCCCGATAGTATGAATTTGCTTGCTTTCTTACAGGAGAACCATCCTCATATGCTTCTGTTCCATCATGGATTGTAATCGGGTTAGTAGAAGCAGACCAAGTCAAATCTTCAGGATTTTCCATCCTATGGGAAAGAATTTCATAAGCTCTCGTAAAGTTCACCATTCCACGCCCTTGAACCTCAACATCCCAATACATGTCAACTGCACTTGCAATTATTGCATTTTTGATTTGGATTGCAGTTGCCTCTGGAAATGCCTGCCTCAAAAGTAATGCCCCACCAGATACATGTGGTACAGCCATTGATGTGCCAGAAATTGCAATTGGTTTCCCAGTTCCATTTTGAACGGAAACAATCGCAACACCTGGAGCAAGAACGTCAGGACGATTGATCCCATTCAAGCCCGGACCTCTTGATGAATCCACCCATGGATCTGTCGGAGTCGCAGCTGCTCCAACACTAATAGTTGTCGGGAACAGCGACGGTGAACCGATGGTACTTCCACCCCATCCTCCAAAGTTTCCAGCGGCTGCAACCATGAGTATGTCCTTTTCTGCCGCTTTGTTGGTGATCTCAAGGAACAAATCACCAGTTCCATTAAAAACATCAGTTCCAAAACTCATTGAAATCACTGATACATTTCGGCTCAAAGCAAAATCAATTCCCATAAGAACATCGAGGTTATCTCCAGATTGCTGGGCATTTAGCACCTTAATGGATTCGAAGGTTGCATAAGGTGCCATTCCATGGCTTTTGTAAAGTTCAGGTTTGTCAATGGTGTAGTAGCCATTACCGACTGCAATACCACCCACATGAGTTCCATGTCCAGATAAATCTGTTGGTGGCTCTTTCTCTTTCAGTGAACCCATTACAAAGTATTCTCCTCGATCTTGATTCAAGTTGGTTAAATTCTTAAAGGCGAGCAACGTGTTATCAATTCCAGAATCTATGATTGCAATGTGCTGTCCCTGTCCATATAGACCTTTTGCCCAAAGATCATCCACACCAACCCATGTTGCGGTATGTTCCAATGTGTTTGTTGTAAACCCTACCTGTTCATTGAGAGATTTATTGCCGATAATCAATTGTGACCCTTTTACGGTTCTTGAAGGATAAATGTTTCTGATTCCTTCCAAATTAGAATCGACAGAACCCGAGACAATCACAGCAGGAATTGAATCAAATACATATTCTACATCAACCAATGAGATCATGGCGTTACGGAGTTTTTCAACTGATTCGAAAAGGATCAGCTTTCGACCATCACTTGAAGCAATGAACTCCAAATTGGAGGTGGGCATTGTATGATCCCTAATAGCTTCATTTGGAGCTTCATCAGGAAATACAGACGGAGAAATAAATGCATAGTTTGTGAGGAAAGAGGCAAATCCAGGTATCATGAACATACTGACAAGAACTAGTGCCAACGCCTTTGATTGTGTCAACATTTTTGTTTGTGTTGAACACCTATTTTAATGCTATTCAGTCACAAGTGGAAATCGCAAAGTCTGACCATTGAATTGTTGTGACTATGAAGATCGAAAAAATGCATGTTATGGAAAACAGTTTTATTTTCAAATGATGAGAGATTATTAAGAATGGCAATGGCATACAATCAAAGCATAGAGGAATTACGAGGAATTACGAACTCACTGAACGCGGCAATTCCCTTAGTCACTCAGCCCGCCAAATTTGAAGAGATGACTGACCTCCTAAATGAGGTTTCAGAAGGACTCAAATCTGAAAATATCTCAAAAGTCTCGCCACATTTAAGGCCATTGGGCACAAGTTTAAAGATATTGGTTTCTTCGGATTCTCCTTTGTTGCACTCAGTTATGTTTCAAGCGTATTTGGTAGAAATTGTCGAATCATTTCAAGAAGTTCTCACACTTCTGCAAGCTGGCGCTTTGCCGGATCCGAACATCATTCAGGAAATTAGAACTAATGCTGAGTTCTTGATCAGATTGGCCGGAAGGATGCTGTATCGATACAAAATTGTGATCAATTTTGAGGCCGATTATGATGCGAAAAGTCTCAGGGCCTTCATGGTTGCCAAGGATCTTTCCAAAGTTGTCAGATTCATCAGCGTAAATCCAGACATTTCACAGCAGCAAAATCCCAACTTGGACGGCGGTTTTCACCTTGAAGTCCTATCGCAAGCGTCTCCTCAACAATTGTATGATATCGTAATGCAGGTATTGGCGGTCGAATCTTGTCAAATTTTTGTTGAAAAGCAAGAACGAGAAGTAGTTTATCTTGATCCTCCATCTAGTCCAGATTCAGTTGATACACGAATGGAAAAATTCCTTAACGAATAATTAAAAACTATTTTGTTTTTCCAGTTTTTTTATTTTGAATGCTTTTTCCTGAAAATTACCATTGTAGCAAATCCGATCATTACAAAGAGCATTGCAACATTCAATCCATTGTCTTCTGTCTCGGACGTTGTGAGGCTTGTAGTTGCTTCAGAGGTAGTTGTAGTTGTTGGAGTTGTTGAAACAGGAGCAAGTGAATAACTGTTTTCACAATATCCGCTAAGAATATATTGGCGTACCTCAAAGTTGTCAGGCAACTGAATCGGATCGTTTGCAATGACTTTTGAAACTGAAGGGTTACCCAATTTGAACGTAGCAGCGGCGGTTCCTGTCAAGCCATCCTGATCTTTTACGCTGACTTGTATCACATGTTCCACAATGTTTGCATCTAGCAGACCGGTTAGAATTTTTACGGTAAGAGTATTTCCTGAAATGGATCTTGGGAACAGTGAAGCGCTTCTTACAACTCCATCAACGGTAATTGTGATATCAGATGTCTTAGGTTGATATATCGAATCCACGACTGTAAAATTCATATCAAATGATGAGACATCTGCTGGAAATACCGTACCGTTTTCAAAGTTAGGAGTGACTGTTGGAGGAAGGAGGTTGTTGATGAACTTAAAGTTCACATAATCTTCAGATGTGTGGATTGCAACATTGTGAATACCATCCTCAGTGGACGCGTCATAGCTGAAAGAGAAATTGCCATTGCCATTAGATGTCAAGGTCAAAGCAATTGATTTTCCTCCAGATATTGTTGCTGTCCCACTCAAGGAAGTTAGAGGAGTGCTACCCGAATATGCAACTACGTGTCCCTCTACATAGGAAGAATTCATGGTGTAATCCATCAAAGTCACTCTTTCCTTCTGCATAAACCAGTTGATGGCATTTTGTGCAAGAGTGAAATCATAAGGTGAATAACTTGGATCTCCAGTCAAACCGAAGTTGTCTGTCCAAAGGTTGTTGTCTGATACAATAACTCTTCCTGCGCCAATTTTATCGATTGCAATAATTTGAGATTTGTTCAAATCGCCGGTCAATGCATAGGCAGCACTATTGCGTTCTTCAAGCTTTGATGCATTGACAGAAAGGAAATTGCCGTAGGTAGATATTGATTTCACCCCTTTTGTCAATGATGTCACGTTGTTGACTGTGGAAATGCTCACTGAAATAGGAGCTGGAACGCTTGAAACGCTAGTCTTGACCCCGAACCGAGTAAGCAATTTGTTTACTTCCGTAGCGTTTGTACCTACAAATTTTGATTCAATTGTCATTAGTCCGTTGAAGGTTGTAAGTAGGTTGCCTCCGTCATCTACATATTGAACAATTGCATCTATTTCTGCATCACTAAAGTATGCACCGGAATAGGGGTAGAAAATAGAAACAGGATTGTTTCGTGCGGGAACAGGGTCAGGTATCCATAGAATGTCATAGCCCTGTAAGAGAGAAGATGTCAACGTTTCATTGATGACATCAACCACGAAGCCGTTGTCATGGAACAGCTCTATCATCCAGCCAGTATTGGTTCCGCGAGGCAAATCGGCAGGAATAATATTCTCTATTGTTGAATCCAAATCAGTATGCCAAATGTCGAATGCAACTTTACCCTTTTGGGCAATAACTTCAACGTTCATCGGGATTTTGAGTTGCTCTCTTCCCACAGAAATGACCAAGTCACCGGAATATTGACCCAAAGCTGCGCCATTGGTGTCAGCATAGAGAGGCAATTCAGTTGAATACCGCGACAGATCCAATGCAGACGTGTTCAGCTTCAGGATTGATGAAATCGTGCCAGTGATCTCGATTTTCACTTCGGAAAGATGTGAAGAGATCACCGTAAATCCAGGAACTTCGTAAATTTGGTTCTGGATGAATTTAGTTCTCATAAAGTTGGCATGGATTGGAGTAACTGCCAAAGTCTTTGCTGTACTTCCTGAAGCGACACTCAGCACGTAATCATACGATTTTTTGATGTTGACGAAGCCCATTCCATAAGTGTAGTTTCCACAATCTCCTTCAGCGCCTCTGATTAGTGCCGCCTTTAATGTTCCGATATTCCATTCGATACCCTGTGCATTCAGAGCGCTTGCCAAAGTTGCCAATGCGCCTGCTGTTGCAGGAGATGAAAAGCTAGTTCCAGAAGTTGTTGTATAGCCTCCTCCAAGTGCAGTTGACAAGACAGCTGCACCTGGAGCAACAACATCAGGTTTGATCGGTCCTCTAACGAGAACCGGTCCGCGTGAGCTGAACGATGCCAAGGCCTTGTCTACAGTTGTTGCACCCACACTGATTGTATCTACTTCACCACCCGGGAATCCAACGGTATGCCCTGAAGGCCCACTGTTTCCTGCGGATGAGACAAGCTGAACATTATTTTCAGCATAGATACGGGCAATCTCCTCAAAAATATTCGCCTGCCCACCTATTGAGATGTTCACAATTCTAACTTGTTGCTTGTTCTTCAACATTTCATTAAATCCAAGCATCATTGTTTCAAAAGTGAATGACCCTTCAGGTGTAGAAGAAAGCCCAACAGAATATATTTTGGCATCTTTGGCAGTACCGACTGCATCAGGATTTCCTATTCCGTTGGCGACAATCATCCCAGCAACAGGTGTACCATGGTTATAGTCAATTTTTGTACCTCCGACGAAGACCTGTTGCACTACTTTCCCTTGCAATTCGGTATGGTTGAGGTCAATTCCGTTGTCAATAATTCCAACATTGATGCCTTGACCAGTATATCCCATAGCATACAGGTCAGTGACTTTCATTGCTTGTGTAGTCAGAATTCCATCGGGTTTGAACTCAACGGCGTTAGGAGTTTCAGATTTCTGAATGGTAAATGGCTCAAGATCGCTTATGCGATAGACATGCGACCCATACAGTTCCTTGGCCACTGAATATTGGTTTCCGCTTAAGTCTAATATGGCGGCTCTTAGGTTGTCAAATTTCATGTTTACATCGAACAATGAAAGAAGCCCTTCATAATCCGATTGCGATTGGGCAAAAATGACGAATCTATCTGTACCAACAAACGGTTCAGTAGGTTCAGCCAAGGGTATGACAATTTCAGTTGTCTTTGAAAAATCCGTTGCAAAAGAGACGGAAAACGACATTGAAAGAATTAGGATTGCACTAATTACAAATGCTTGTCTTTTCATGCTAACATGCAAAAAAAAAAAGACAATAAATACTTATTC
>JALUTL010000001.1 GCA_027016475.1 Candidatus Heimdallarchaeota archaeon | reverse complement strand
GAAGAGAAAGGCGTCAAGATCCATACGTTTGCCGGGAGAGGGCTCGAACAATTCCCTTCCGGCCCTCCAGAACTTTACGAAAAAGCAGAATTCATAGAAAAAAAATCTCATGACAAGTTTCCATTAATGGTTCTTGAGTAGAAAATCACCAGAAAAAGAGTGAGAACACAAGTCCCAAAATACTGGTTTATGATTCTGGCATGGAATTAGTCTCTAATTCTAAAGTGGTTCCGCAGTTCTTGCAATAAAAAGAATTATGAGCTAACTCATCACCACAGAAACTACAGTAATTGGTACTTGTAGGTGAAGTTACATCTTGTCCACATTTGGAACAAAGATATCTTTCATTAAGGTAAGTTAATGTGTTCTCAGTAATCTTCTCTCCGCAATGGGGACAAAAGGCTCTGCATACTTTGCAACCAAAGGGATATCGGCAATCTTTATCAATCCATCTTCCACATCTAAGACAAGGCAAGAGATCCCCTAGATCGGAATCGGTAGGGCTTTTGCAGTGACCACAAACAAACTGACCTTCATCATTCTTGGAAATGGGCTGAAATGGTAAAATCAGAGGGTTTTCAGTGACTGGGTCAACAAAATACATGATCATCAAAGACACAAACATCAAAAGAATAATCACTGCGCGAAAGTTTAGCGAGTTAATAAACCCAAATCTTCCAAGAGGGAGTCCAAAAGAGGGGAGATCACCATTGAGCATCTTTTGATAATAGACGTTGAAAAGAATTAGGGGAAGAAGCATTGAAGAGAAGTATGAGTATGTCCTCTTACCGTAGGTGTAAAGTCTGCCAATGCTAAATTTACTAGCGTCGAGAGAAGACTCAATTTGATCAATTAATGCAGATAGTTGCTCATTTTTCATCTCTAGTTTTTTCTCATATTTTTTCAGTCGGGTTTCATTTCTTGCTTTGGAATTACCGGTTAATTTCATCCAGGCTTTCCGAAATATTCTTGATTCTTCCCATTTTTCGATATTTTGCTTAGCCTTTTGTCTTCTCATTTCATATGATTTGATGATGATTTTTAGTGCATCTTCGGTTCTCCTTTTAGACCAATAGCCCAATAATAGAATGAGTGAAACAAATGCGACCATTACCAAGGCAAAGTCCTGGAAGAGGAGCTTAGGCATCATAATTGAAGTTGTGACTGCTGCACTGAAGGAAGTTACTTCCACTAAGCCACGTTTCCAATTGCTTCTTAATCGTTTCTTACTTATTCCAAGACTAATTTTTCCGTTAAGAACCACCTTTTTTAATGAAGACATTATTGAATAGAATCCTTCCTTCTCAAACGAAAATGCTTCAGATGGGATCATAAAGAATATTGCGGTCGTAATACCCGCAATAGTAGCGATGGTAAAATCAGATGCGTCGACCCAGGAGAATAGCTTGTTAAATAGGAATAATAATCCCGGAAATGTCCATTGAAATAGCTTAGCTAACTTATTCAGCATTCCTCTTTTGCTACTAAGATGTTTTGCTATTTTCTTTCCAAGTTCATTTTTCAAAGAATAACCAATCACGTCATACCCCGCGAAGTAGAACGAGATTAGAATGAGGTATATAAAAATAGGGACTTCTACCCCCGGAACAAGCAAGATTATTGCAACTGCAATGAGTCCAATCATCAAGGGGATCAGTTTCTGTATTACTTTTTGGTTGAAACGGCCAATCAGCCCTACGAAAGATACCTTTAAGTCATACCCACACAAATGGCAATAATTGGACGCAGGTTTCAAAGGTGTTGTGCAATTGGGACACGCGTCTAACTTGACCCTTTTTGCCAAGAATAACCCGCTGAGCAGGTTGTTGAATTTACTTTTAACTTTGTTAAGATTCTTGAGAGGATCTGAGGCAAGTATTCCATAGTCCCCAGTTCCAAAAAAACCCTTAGAAACATAATTAACCTTTGAAATAGATTCGGAAAATATTCCCCAGCTTATCCACATACCAATAAAAAGAAGGAAGATCAATCCCCCCCAAAGGGCAAATCGAACAATTTTCGAGATTCCTTCCACTCGGGAAATAATCAAAAATGAAGAGTCCATGTCGATGTATTTAGAAAAGTAAGTGGGTAGCGTTTTGTTACTATATAACAT